>NZ_JBAWUK010000010.1:0-110723 GCF_037079935.1 Stenotrophomonas maltophilia group sp. Smal12
GACCAAAGCCAGAATCAGGGCAAAGGAGGCCACCACCCAGACCACCAACTGATACCCTCAGCCCCGTACACCGGGTGGGTCAAAGTTCAACGCGCAGCCTGGGTCAGTTTTAAGTGCGCGCCAACAGACGTTGGCAGCGGGGGAGCCGCTGAGGTGGCCGGCGCGCCATTGGGCGACGCCCCATCCAACGGCAATACCGGCAGCAACCAGCGTCAAGCCGGCAAGGATGTTTCTCGAAGAGGTATTCATGGCGAGGGTCTCCACTCAGTCCGCGATCAGGCTGTTCAGTCGGGCGACGAGGCTGTCGCGCTGCGCTCCAAGGTCGATCAGACGCATGCGCGTCTCCAGCACCTGGGCGCGTGCACTGAGCACAGCGCTCAGGTCCCCCTTGGCGGATCGGTAGTTGCTCAATGCAAGCGCCGCTCGGTTCCGTACCAGTTGCAAGCCGGCGGTCTGCAGGCGGTCGATCTGGCTGTTCAACGCTTGGAGTTCGGCGGCGCTGTCGTCCAGCTCCTGCAAATGCCGCCGCGCCACGTCTTCGCGTTCGGCGTCCAGACGTTCCAACTCGTGCCGTTTTGCCTCGATCATGGGCACTTGGCGTCGATCCTTCTGCCAAGGCAGATCGAATGTCACCTGAAATGACACCATGTCGCCCCATCGGCGATCACGCCGGCTATAGGCTATCTCCCAGGCCCAATCGCCGCGGGTCTCTGATTGGGCTTCGCGGGACTCGGCCCGGGCCATGCTTTGCATCGCCGGATAGAGTTCAAGCTCCGCGTGATTCGCCAGTTCTGTGCGCAGTTGCGCGACGGGGCGAGTGAGCGGGCCTGGATCGCCTTGCAGTGCTTCGTCGGCCCTGGAGCCCACCCAGCGCCGCAACGCGGCCCTGGCCTTGGCCCGGTCCCGCTGTAGATCGTCACGGCGGTCCGTGAGTGTCAGCGCCTCCTGTTCCGCGACCAACAGATCGCCAGCCTGGGCGGTGCCGCCGGCGACGCGAGCGGGGAGACTGTCTTGCAGGCGCTGGTTCTCCGCGAGCAGTTCCGTCAGCAGTATCTCCCGTTGCTCCACCGCCTGCGCGGCGATCCACGCCAGGCTGAGTTCCTGGCGGATCTGCAATCGCTGCAAAACCAGCGCCGCGCGTTCTCGATCCACACGCGCCTGCGCGCTGGCGACCTGGGCGTCGCGCTTGGCCCTGTTGGGCACTTCCTGCATGAGCGCCAAGCGCTGCATCGTCATGGATTCGCGCGTCATGCTCCAGCGATCCATGCCGCTGATGGGGTAGTTTTCGATGCCGAGCGAGAGCTTGGGGTCGGGCAGCGAGCCTGCTGCCTTCTGCACGGATTCGGCGACGTTAACCTGCAACTGCTGCGCGCTTATGCGTGGGCTCTGCTGCTCCGCGATAAGGCGTGCCTCAGCAAAATCGAGGGCGTAGGCTACAGGCGAGACAAGCGCACTGCCCGCCAACGCGATGCTGATAGCTTTCAGACGATGCACTCGCATCGAGGCCGGCGTTGTGCCTCGGCCGTACGCCGACGGGCGCCCCTCGGGGGCGCCAAAAAAGGGAGTAAACATGGTTGTCCTCGGAATTGGTATTCACGAAATCACGTGGTCTGCCGCATCGGTGCGCGGCGAGCACGGACACATAAATCAATTCCGCAGGACTTGGAACGTGAGGTAGATCGGCGGAAAGCCCGCGCGGGGATTGGGAGGAATGTAGGTAACGTGCCGCCTGAGAACGTGTTCAAAGTCTCGCCCTCTTGATGTGAGAAGCTCGCTGGGTGAGAAAAGGCTACCCCAGCGACATCAAGCGCGAGCAGTTCGAGGTGATCCGGCCATTGCTGGAGAGTGCGCGCAGAAAGACTGCCCCACGCAAAGTGGAGCTGTACGAGGTGTTCTGCGCCGTGCTGTACCTGCTGCGCACGGGCTGTCAGTGGCGGGCACTGCCCAGCGACTTTCCCAAATGGCGCACCGTGCACTCGTACTTTGCCATCTGGAGCGAGCCACGCGAGGGTGGCAGCCTGCTGGAGCAGGCATTAAAAAAATCAGGTTGGCGCGGCCCGCGAGAAACTGGGGCGCAACGCCTGCAGCACGCTCTTGATCGTGGACGCGCAGAGCGTGAAGAACACGGACACGGCGGGCTTGAAGGGCTATGACGCAGGCAAGAAGGTCTCGGGCATCAAGCGCCACATCGCGGTGGACACCCAGGGATTGCCGCATGCGATAGCGGTGACCACGGCCGAGGTGACGGACCGCAAAGGCGCACTGCAGGCGCTACAGCGCTGCAAGCCCCGGTTGAGCCGGCTACAAAGCCTGCTGTGCGATGCAGGCTACATCGGTCGGCCGTTCGCGCAAGGCGTGCAGCAGATTCTGGGAGGGCATGTGACGGTGCAGATCGCCAAGAGAAGCGAGCTTCACACTTTCAAAGTGATGCCCAAGCGCTGGGTCGTGGAACGCAGCTTTGCCTGGCTGGACAAGAACAGGAGGCTGTGGAAGAACTGCGAGCGATGGCTCAACACCAGCCTGCAGTTCGTCCACTTGGCATTCTTGGTGCTCTTGCTCAAAAGACTTTGAACACGCTCTGAGGGCTACCCGGTCGAGAACCAACCCGGGCAGCGAGTTGGCGAGCCACATCACGTGCGCCGCGAGAAACTGAATGTCCAGCCCCTGCCATGAAAGCGCCGACTCCCGATCGCCACTGCAATGAGCGTGGCACAACTGTGGCGCTTCGCTGTCCATGGAATCAGGCATGCCGGTGCAATCCGACATTGGCAACTTGTCAGCCTGCTGCATCGAGATCGTGGCACGCATTTGCGTGGTTTCCACAGATGCCCTCGGGTCTGGCTTGGGACAGACGTACATCGCCATCGCAACCTGCGAGAAAAGCAAGGTTACGACTAGGCCGCTGGTAATCCAGCGGCTCCATCTTGCGAGAAGGCGCCTTAAGCCGATCATGCGGACATACTATTGGAAGTTGTAGGGAGTTGAATTGATCAAGGTCAGTTTCCAGGATGAATTGATGCGTCTGGACGGCGCCTTGGCCCGAACCGGCACCCGCTGCAAATCCACCGGCAAGGGCGGGCACCGCACGTGGTTGTCATGCTTTACGCGCCTCGGCAACTCGCAAGGCTCTAAGCTCAAATCGATCAGCTACAAGATTCGTCTGTCCCGAGAGTCGCTGCAGGTGCGTAATGACCTCGTAGGGGCCATCGGCTATTGGGCGCGTGCAGATTCCGCACTGGCTAGCGGTTTCGATGCGTGATCGCGAGGAAATCCCTACGCCATATCCAGCTGCGACCCAGAGCAATAACATCTCAAAAGAACTGACATGCTGGACATTCGGCCTTTCCGTTGATGACATGGAGGACAGGTACTGGTCCAGCGAAGGAGAATATTCGGCCTTCCATCGAAACACGGAGTGCTCCTTAAGTTCGTCTATTCTGATTGACTGCTGCCGGAGCAGTGGGTATCGCAGCGGCGTGGCAAGAGCTGTCGCCTCGAACCAAATAGAAAGACTCTTCAGCGAAGAATCGCTCACCTGCTTCAGAGAAAGGCCGACGTCGAAGCGCCGTTTGTAGAGGCCCGTAATGAGATCGCTCGCCGTAACCTCATTAAATTCCATAGAAACTTCGGGCTCCTCCGCGCGCTGCAGGGCAAGCAATGCAGCTAGGTACGAAGAGGCCACACCAGGCGCTATGGCGAGCCTGAGCTGTGGGCGTGGGCTGGTGGCGTCGTGCATGAGAGGCCCCAAGAAGCGATAAGACAAGGATGGAAAGTCTTCATGATAGCTAGTTTGAGTTAAACTTAACGTGGTTAAATTGTTTGGACTGTTCGACGCTTCCAAGGATGGAGAAGCGAACTGTCCGACGAGGCCGTCCCCCAGGAACTACCACTTTCGACGCCGAGCCAGCGTTGGCATTCGGAGCGGCCGTTCGTGTCGCCCGCCTGACGCAAGGTGTTGCTCAGGAAGAACTGGCTGCGAAAGCAGGGATCGAGCGATCGCACATGGGCAAAATAGAGCGTGGGGAGCACATGCCCACTCTCGCTCTGATCTTAAGAATCGCCGCCGGACTCAAGCTCAGTGCTGCGGAACTCGTCAGCGCAGCCGAACGCAATCTTCGTGCCGCGGCGCACGATTCAGATAGGCATTGACGCTTTAGTCATCCGGAGGTCCTCGCAGACGTTCGATGAAGCGATCCAGCGAAACCGATGAGTTGCTGCTTTCTGGCCGAAGCAGATAGGTTGTGATTACCGCCGTGTCCTGCGCCAGAGGGCGAATCACCACGTCCGGCCTCTGGCTGATGGGAATCTTGGTCGCCGTCATGAAACCAATCCCATAGCCTGCGCCGACGAGCGTTAGCATCATGTCCAGCGACGACACTTCTTCGACAACGTTGAGTCTGTGTTCCAGAACCTGTAGCAGCCGATTTAGTTCTCGGCAGTAGCCTTCGCAGGCCAGTTTGTCGCACAGAACCAGTGGGTGACCCTGAAGTTCGTTCAGCGGAACTTGCTTGTGCGCAAGAAGCGAGTGCCGCGCTGGCACGGCGATCACAATCGGGTCTCGCCAGATCGGTTCAGCCACGATGCCTTCGCCAACATCCGCCGCGTGTGCAAATCCGATCGTGAAGTCGCCAGACCGTAGGCCCCGTATCTGCTCGGTCAGCGGTACCTCGGAGAGACGTATCTCGACCTCGGGCTCTTCCGCGCGGCAACGAGCTAGGAACGCCGATAGTCGTGGGTCCATCGCACCATCGGAAATTGCAATGCGCAGGCTGCCCCTCAGGCCCGCGGCAATGGCTCTGGCATTTTCACGCGCTTGCTCCAGGACAGTGAAGAGTCGGCGGGTGTCCTGCAAGAATGCCGCCCCCGCCACGGTCAGCCGTGTGCCCCTGCGGTCGCGGTCAAACAGCGTGACCCCAAGCTCATCTTCCAATTCCTTGATCGCGCGAGACAAGGGGGGTTGCTCTATATGCAGCCTCTCGGCCGCCCGCGTGAAATGCAACTCCTCTGCCAAGACGACAAAGCATCGTAGATGACGCAACTCCATAAATCGGGCTCCTCGCAAGTTCTCATTCGCGCCAGATGTCCCGTGGACGAATCACGGTGGACGGGGAGGCTGGATCCATTTCAGGGAAGTTGATGCGCTTGACATCGCAAAAACTGGCACCTTGAGCGCTCGTGGTTGCTCGTGACGCGTCCCAAGCGCGCGCGCCCAATCGGGGCGCGCGTCTCTGTCACACTGTGCAGAAGCTTTGAAAAGCACCGCACACCCGCGGCGTCATCCGCCGTGCTCTTTTTGTAGCAGCGACCCGAGGCGAGCGACTTCATTGCTGGTGATCGCGATGTTGCGCCCATCCTTCGTCGACACCGAAGCTCCGACATTGAGATAGACGGCGCGCCCGAAGCGGCTTTCCTGTGCCATCTTTCCGTCCTTGAAGATGTACAGCGTTCCCCCGTCAGCCAAGGGAACCATTTCCTTGGCTGCTTGGGCTGCTGCATGACCGGCGAAGGCTGGCACGGAGAGAGCGCTCAACAGGGCGGCAATGACAATTTGCGATTTCATGATCGACTCCTTTGTAAAAACGACGACAACTTGCGCCGCGTCGTTAAATGTAGAAGCAGGCGGTCTACAGAGCGCTTACCCGTGCATTACATTCAATTCATGTGCTGTCATCTGCCGCCCATGAAGGACTAGGTTCCAGTGGGAGACAAGATGCCAAGCCATGCAACGCTCGCCAGAACCAAAACGGCCAAGGTCGCCTCCGTGAACAGACTCTGTCTAAGCTTGATGACTGCCTGTGCGCGATTGCCTGCCTTCAAAGCAGCCTCCAGGCTCGGGCTCAACCGATACCGATTGGCAGCAGCCAACGCCAGCATGCCTGCGAAAAGCAAGAGCTTTACCATCAGCAGCCGGCCATACAGCGTCGAGATGAGCGGATCAAACGATGGTCCGGCGATCAACAGGTAATTGAGAATTCCACTCACGACGAGTGCAGCCACGATCGCTGTACCTATGCGAGCAAAGCCATTCGACGTCCGACTGAGGACCGCTACCGGGTCTTGCGCGACATCCTGCTTGTGGGATGCCAGCATCAAGAACGCCACCAATGCGCCCACCCAAGCGCCCGCTGCCCAGAGGTGCGTGATATCCGACGCAAGATGGATGTAGCCGCGAACGCCGTCGTCCATCGCGCCGTGGCCTGCCCACGCAAGGGTCGCCAGCGCCACGCCGGTGGAGAGCGCCATCACTGCAAATCGCAAGGTAGCGTTCAATTTCAACATTGCGACGAGCACACACACCAACAGCGCGAGGATGCGAATGCACCAGGCGATGCCCATGTGCGTGCCCGTAATGAGCATGTCGAAGACGTGCGTTGACAGCTCCGCGTAGCTCTGGGCACCGGACATGGCCTTGGCCATGACCGTCATGCCCCACATCGACAGGGCAATGCCGATGGCAGCGGATGCGCCAATGAGGACGCGATAGCGGCGCGAGATCGTCGAGGATCGCTCGTCGTTGCCCAAAGCATAGAGACCGAACATGGCGACGCCAAACGCCGCCGCCAGGTCCAGATACAGCGCCAGGCGCAGGACGATGGTCAACCAATCCCCGGCCATGGGCTTACTTCACCTTGAAGGTGACGTTACCCGTGATCGGATGCGTGTCCGAGGAGACGGCACGCCATTCGACGCGATAGTCACCGGGCTGGAGCGCCTGTGCCGGCGTGATGACCATGGTCTTGCCGTCGCCGGCAGCCGCGACGCTGGCGTTGATCTTCATCGGGCCATGGCTCGCCATTCCCGGCATGCCAGTCATGACAAGGCTCGCGGCGGAGAACTGCGGCACCAGCGTCTCGGAGAACTTCAGTTCGATGGTGGCTGGCGCAGAAACCTGCGACTTGTCGGCCGGCGTTGAAGACACCAGCGAAGGATGCGCGAATGCGGCGGTGGCGAACAGACCAGCAGCGATCGGCGCGACGAGCTTGGCGATGAAATGTGAACGGGTCATAGAAGTTTCTACCTGGATCTGTGAGGTGTGGTTTAAGAACGAAATGCCGAGATAAGGCTTGCACCTTTGCAACGGCGTAGAACGAAAGAAACGGTTTGCTGGGCGATAGCAGGCTCCTGTAGTTTCAGAAAGAAAATCCGGTCACAGTCGGCTCGCTCTCAGGCGCAAGGCGTTGCCAACGACCGACGCCGAACTCAGGCTCATCGCCAATGCTGCGATCAGCGGCGACAGCAGCCAGCCCGTGAGGGGATAGAGAACCCCGGCGGCGATGGGGATGCCCAGCGCGTTGTAGAGGAAGGCGAACATGAGGTTCTGCTTCATGTTGCGCACGGTACTCACCGAGAGCGTGCGAGCGACAGCGATGCCACGCAGGTCACCCTTGACCAGCGTGACCTGGGCGCTGTTCATCGCCACGTCGGTTCCCGTTCCCATGGCGATGCCCACGTCTGCCTTCGCCAAGGCCGGCGCGTCGTTGATGCCGTCTCCGGCCATGGCGACGATGCGTCCTTCTTTCTGCAGTCGCTCGATCAACATGAGCTTGTCCGCCGGCTTGACCTCACCATGCACCTCGTCGATGCCTAGGCGTGCACCGACGGCTTTGGCGGTGGTCTGCCCGTCCCCGGTGGCCATGATGACCCGCAGGCCCGCAGCCTTCAACGCGGCCAGGGCCTCGGGGGTGCTGCCCTTGACCGGATCGGACACGGCGAGCAAGCCCGCGAGCTGCCCGTCCACCGCCAGGTACATGACGCTGGCCCCTTCGCCGCGCAGAGCTTCGGCCTGGGGTACGAGCGGTTCCACCGATACGCCAGACTGTTCCATCAGCACTGTGTTGCCCAACGCCAGTTGCCGGTGCTCAACCTTTCCGCGCACGCCGATGCCGGTTCCCGATTCAAAGCTCTGAGGCTTCACGAGTTGGAGGCCCTGGGCACGCGCGGCCTGCACGATGGCGTCGGCCAGGGGGTGTTCACTGCCCTGGTCCAGGCTGGCCGCAAGACGCAGCACCTCATCGTTCGTAAAGCCGGGGGCTGCGACGACCTGATCGAAAGCAGGTCGGCCTTCGGTCAGGGTTCCTGTCTTGTCGATGACGAGGGTATCGACCTTGCGAAGATTCTCGATCGCCGCGGCATCGCGGAACAGCACGCCCTGCGTGGCGCCACGGCCCGTTGCGACCATGATCGACATCGGCGTGGCCAGACCCAGCGCGCACGGGCAGGCGATGATCAGGACGGCCACCGCATTGATCAGTCCATAGACCCAGGTGGGCTGTGGCCCGAAGAATCCCCATACAAGGAGCGTCGTTACCGCAATGGCGACGACGGCCATCACGAAGTAGCCGGCAACGACATCGGCCATGCGTTGCATCGGTGCCTTGGAACGCTGCGCCTGGGCGACCATCTGGACGATCTGCGATAGAACGGTGTCCGAGCCGATCCGCTCCGAACGCATGACCAGCGCGCCGCTGGTGTTGAGTGTGGCCCCGATGACCTTGTCGCCCACGCGCTTGCTGACGGGCAGCGGTTCGCCGGTCAGCATGGATTCGTCAATCGAGCTGCTGCCCTCGTGCACGATGCCATCCACCGGCACCTTCTCGCCGGGTCGGATGCGCAGCAGGTCGCCGACGTGCACATGGCTGAGTGGCACGTCTTCCTCGCTGCCGTCCGCATTGATGCGCCGCGCCGTCTTGGGTGCCAGCCCCAGCAGCGACTTGATGGCTGCGGAAGTCTGGGAGCGGGCCTTGAGTTCCAGCACCTGGCCGAGCAGTGTCAGCGAGATGATGACGGCGGCGGCCTCGAAATACACGCCGACCCGTCCCATGGACATGAAGGAAGCTGGAAACACTTCCGGCGCAACGGTTGCCACAACGCTGTAGATGAATGCCGCACCCGTTCCCAGGCCGATCAGTGTCCACATGTTCGGGCTGCGGTTGACCACGGACAGCCAGCCGCGGGAGAAGAAGGGCCAGCCGGCCCACAGCACGATCGGCAACGACAGCACCAACTCGACCCAGCTCTGTGTAGCCATGTCCATCAGGTGCAGCCGCTCGCCCAGCATCGCCAGCGCCAAGACCACGAGCGTCAGCGGCAAGGTCCACCAGAAGCGACGCGAGAAGTCACGCAACTCCGGGTTGTCGTCATCGAGGTCGGGCAGCAGAGGCTCCAGCGTCATCCCGCACTTGGGGCAGGTTCCCGGATGATCCTGGCGGATCTCCGGGTGCATCGGGCAGGTGTAGATGGTTCCGGGCGCGGTTGGCGATGCCGCCGGGGCCGGTGAAACTGCGGTGCTGGCATGGTGATGCGGTGCATGGCCGCTGCCTGTGCCTATGCCCGCGTCACCGCTGGCATATCGCGCCGGATCGGCGTCGAATTTGGCCTTGCATCCGGTGCTGCAAAACAAGTACGTGTTCCCCAAGTGCGTGGAACGGTGCTCCGACGCCGCCGTGACCGCCATGCCACACACCGGATCTCGCGTCGCGGCATCGGGCTGCGTGTGGCTTGAGGACCCGCCCGCGTCGTCACTTCCAGCATGGCTGGCGTGATGGTGGTGCGTATGCGGGCCGGACGTTGTGGCACCCGCCGCCATGCCTGCGTGCTCATGTCCTGAAGACTTGCTGGGTGAATTCATAGTGACAAGTGCCCTCCGCCGTTAACCTTTGGTGTCTGGTGATCGCAGCAGGCCGCAGGCGCGCAAGGAGACAAGCGCGGCGTCGCGTGCTCGCACGGTGCGAGTGCCTCGACTCATTGCTTCTGCTCCTTGGAGGCTGCGGCACCTTCCTTACCCTGACGCGCGGCATGATCGTGTCCGCCGTGGCCGTGACCACGGTGCATGAACAGGTGCATCAGCGGACAAGCCGCCAGCAGCAGGAAGGGGAGATAGCCGGCAACATGTGCCGTATGCTCCTTGAGCAGGAAATACGCGGCGACAGCGGCGATGATGAGGAACGCCACGCCGTAGCGCGATCGCCAGAACCGGGGGCGATCGCTGGGGGTCTGTGTGTGCTGATGCTGCATGGCATATCTCCACGGAGAAGGGTTGATGGATGGTCAGCGATGCGACTGATAGACCGTGCTGCTACCGTTTTTCCCAATCAGCAGCACGTCGTAGGCGTCCTTGCGTCCACCATAGGCCGGACCATCCATGCCGGGCGAACCGACCGGCATGCCGGGCGCCGCGAGGCCGATGGCCTGCGGGGCTTCGCGCAGCAAGCGTTGAATGTCCGAGGCAGGCACATGACCCTCGATGGCATAGCCGCCGATCTGCGCCGTGTGGCAAGAACCGTACTTCTGCGGGATGCCCAGCCGCGTGCGCGCTGCGGTGTTCCCGGTGTCGAGAACCTGCACATCGAAGCCTGCGCCTTGCAGGTGTGAGACCCAGTCCTTGCAGCATCCGCAGCTCGGGTCCTTCCAGACCTTGGCAATCGGTCGGCTCTGCGCCAGGCTCGGTCCTGCGAGTGCCATCACCAACAAGCCAGCGATCAATGCCTGGCGTCTCGGCACTTTGCCCTGGCTTCTGTCGTAGTGCATGTTCATGGATCGCCTCTCATCAGATGATCAAACCCGCTAGGTTCTAGAACCAGAATCGCACGCCAGCCACCCAGCGCGTCTGCTGCGCACGGCCGCCTTCGGCACGCACATAGTCCGCGGTGCGTCCGAAGCTGCCCGCCCGTTCCACGCCGATATAGGGGGCGAACTGGCGACTGAATTCATAGCGCAGGCGCAAGCCAGCAGACGCTTCGGCCAGGCCCTTGCCGATACCGCGTTCCGGGTCGTCCTTGCCATAAAACTGCAACTCGGCGCGAGGCTCCAGAATCAGTCGCTGGGTCAGCAGCAGCTCGTAGCTGCCTTCGACACGCAGCGCCGTACGTCCACCACTTCCCACGTAGCCCGTCGCCTCCAGCTCGAACCAGTAGGGGGCGAGGCCCTGGATGCCGAAAGCCAACCATTGACGGCTCGGGCCTTCCCCGTTATCCACCCGAACGCCGAGCTGGGTGTCCCAGTACGGTGCGACGGCGTGCCCCCAGAGAAGCTCGGTACGCGATTCTTCGAGCTTTCCTTTGGCGATATCGCCTTCGGCCTTCACGACGGCCTTGTTGTAGGTCGTCCCATACCACGCCTGGAGGTCGTAGGCCGTGGAGTCGTCTCCTTTGCGCGTGAAGCGGCGTTCCAGAGTTTCGCCGCGCAACGAAAAGAACCTGTGTTCGTCGGCCAGCATCAGCCGCGGCACACCGGGTACGGCGTAGTCGCCCGATCCCAATGTCAGGCCATTGGAGTAGCCATGCGGATCGCGGGCGTCAGGAGGCGCCGACCCGCCCTGCATCTGCATGTTGCCGTGATCCATGGCCGGGGCCGCGGTCGAGCCGCTCGCCGACGTCGCGTGACCCGCGTGCGGGTCGGCGGCAGGAGCCACGGTCTGAGTGGATGGCGCGGCCGTTTGAGCGTCGGCCTGGCCGTGCGCTGCATGGTCGTTCTGTGCTTGTGCCTGGGCGGCGACGCTTACCAGGGCCAGAAGCGTCGTGGCCAGTGCGCGAGTGGGGAGTGCTTTGGACATTCTTGGTCTTCCTTGTGCGCTGGGTTCAAGACACCACGACTTCGCGGAACATGCCGGCATCCATGTGGAACATCAGGTGGCAGTGCCACGCCCAGCGGCCGAGCGCGTCGGCTGTCACCAGGAAGCTGATGCGTTGTGCCGGCTGCACCGGCAGGGTGTGGCGGCGCGCAAGGAAGCGACCGTCGGGGCTTTCCAGCTCGCTCCACATGCCGTGCAGGTGCATGGGATGGGTCATCATGGTGTCGTTGTGCAGAATGACCCGCAGCCGCTCGCCGTGTTTGAAGTGCACCGGCGTGGACTTTCCGAACTCCAGCCCGTCCAGGGACCATGCGTAGCGTTCCATGTTGCCCGTGAGGTGCAGTTCGACCTCCCGGCCGGGGCCTCTCTTGTCCAGCGGCCCCGACGGGGTATGCAGATCCGCGAGGGTCAACACGCGCCGACCGTTGTTGCGCAGTCCGATGCCGGGGTCATCGAGGTTGGTGCGCGCCATGTCAACGCGCATGTCCGTGCTGGCACCATACTCGGTGCGAGCGTGGCGAGCAGTAGTGCTGGGCACGGCCAGTCCCCCCGCCGCCGCGGCGTGTTGGCTGTGATCCATCGCCATGCCACCGTGGTTCATGGCGCCGTGATTCATGCCTGCCATCGCCCCATGATCCATCCCGGACATCGAACCCGAGCCCATCCCGGTCATCCCGGTCATGCCCGTCATGCCCGTCATCCCGGTCATCTCCATGGCCTGGCCGGACCCGCCATGGTCCATGCCCCCCATCATGCCGCCCATCATGTCGTTCATGGTCAGCCATTCGACCGGATCGAGGGCAGGCACGGGAGCTTGAAGACCTTCACGCACGGCCAGCGTGGCACGCGCGTAGCCTGTCCGGTCCATCGCCTGGGCGAAGATCGTGTAAGCGTCATCCCGTGGCTGGACGATCACGTCGACGGTTTCGCCAGGACCGAATCGGAACTCATCGACGGTCACCGGCTCCACGTCAACACCATCGACGTGCACCACCGTGAGTTTCAGTCCTGGAATGCGTACGTCGTAGAAGGTGTTGCCCGCACCGTTGACCATGCGCAGCCGCACGCGCTCACCCGGTCGGAACAGCGCCGTCCAATTGCCGGCGGGGGTGACGCCGTTGGCCAGATAGGTCAGCGTGGCGGCAGACAGATCTGCGAGATCCGTCGGATTCATCCGCATCTCGTTCCACATCTTGCGCTTGTCGATCGCAGCGGCCGTGCCTTCGCGCGAGGCGTCCCGGAAGAAGTCGAAGACGGTAGGTTGGTTGTAGTTGTAATAGTCGCTTTGGGACTTGAGCTTGGTGAACACCCGCATCGGGTCTTCGTCGGTCCAATCCGAGAACAGCAGCACGTGGTCACGGTCGGCGTGGATGGTCTCGGCGCCAGCGGGGTCGATGATGATCGCCCCGTACATGCCCGTGAGTTCCTGGAAGCCGGAGTGCGAGTGGTACCAGTAGGAGCCGCTCTGCTGAACCTTGAAGCGGTACGTGAAGGTCTCGCCGGGAGCGATGCCATTGAAGCTGATGCCCGGCACGCCATCCATCTGATACGGCAGGATGATCCCGTGCCAGTGAATGGATGTGGCTTCACGCAGCTTGTTGGTTACACGGATTGTGACGGTGTCACCCTCGCGCCAACGCAATGTCGGTGCCGGCAGCGAGCCGTTGATGGTCGTAGCCACGCCTGGCTTGCCCGTGAAGTTCACGGGCGATTCGGCGATCACCAAGTCGAACTCGGTGCCCTTCAGCACAGGGGCGGCACCGCGCGTCGCGGAGCCTTGCTGGGCAAATGCCTTGAACGCCGGCGTGGACAGCCCAGCGAGAACGCCGCCGGCGGCTAACCCTTGGACGAAACGCCGACGAGAAAGGCCCTGTGTGGGCACGATAAAAAAGGGTGAACGAGGCGGCATGGCCTGAAATCCTCCATAGATGACTCGGAAGTCGTTCTAAACGCCACCCCATCCTGAGCGGCACAGTTCGACGCAATGCAGGTCATGCTATGGGTTGGGCACTTTCCATCGAATGACCCCTGAATTACATTCATGTAATGTTCGTGTCATGTTCGTGGAAGCTGGCAACCAGTAAATTGCTGATTGAAAGTGGATGAATGCGTACATCGTGAGCGGCTATTTTTCCGCGCCGTAGCGATTTCATGGGACATGCGATGAAACTGCTGGTCGTTGAAGACGAGAACAAGACGGCGGATTACGTCCGCCAAGGTCTCATGGAGGCGGGATTCGTCGTGGATCTAGCGCGCAACGGATTGGACGGACACCACCTGGCCATGGGCGAGACATACGATCTGGTGGTCTTGGATGTCATGCTGCCGGATGTCGATGGCTGGCGCATCGTGCGTGCCCTTCGAGATGCCGGTAAACAGGTCCCTGTGCTCTTTCTGACGGCGCGTGGCGGTGTAGACGACCGTGTCAAGGGATTGGAACTGGGAGCGGACGACTACCTCGTCAAGCCATTCGCGTTCTCTGAGTTGCTGGCGCGGGTGCGGACGCTGCTGCGACGCGGAAGCGCTCCGAGCCAGCCTGATCGCATCCAGGTTGCCGATTTGGTGCTGGACTTGGCGCGCCGGCGCGCAACGCGCGCTGGCCAACGCATCAATCTCACCAGCAAGGAGTTCGCGTTGCTTGAGCTCCTGGCCCGTCGCCAGGGGGAGGTCCTTCCACGGTCTCTGATCGCGTCGCAGGTATGGGACATGAATTTCGACAGCGACAGCAACGTCATCGATGTAGCCATCCGCCGTCTACGCGCGAAGATAGACGATGCGTTCAATCCGAAGCTCATCCACACCGTGCGTGGAATGGGATACACGCTCGATGCGCCCGATGATGCCCCTGCGCCATAAGCCGCGGCAAAGCCGTCCAGCGTCGCTTGCATTGAGGGTCACGGCCCTCGTTGGTATCGCCACGACCTTGGTGTTTCTTGTGTTCAATTGGGTCATTCTCCGGTCGTTGGAGCACCACTTTGCTCAACAGGATGCCCACGAACTGGAGGCAGTGACAACCGCTTTGGCTCAGCCCTTGCACCAGCTTGCAAGTGACATCGCAAGCGACGAACTGAAGCAACACTTGGCCAACGCAGTCGCAGGACATCATGGGATGACGTACGGCGTCTACGATGGGGCTGGCAATAGCATCTATGCCACGCCCGGTCCTGACCTGTCTAAACTTGCCAGTAGCAAAAAGTTGGTCAACCGCATCACCGCTGACGATTTGATCGTGTGGCAGGAGGATCAGAGGTCATATCGAGGTGTGGTGCTGCAACTGCCTGCTGACGATTCAGCGGCGCCCGGCTACCGCATCGTCGCTGCCATGGACATCGGCTTTCATCTCGACTTCCTGGCGGAGTTCAAGCGCATGCTCTGGTGGGCAACCGGCTTGGTCATGTGCCTGGCGCTCGGTGTGGCTTGGCTGGCGGTGCAGTGGGGCCACCTGCCGATTCGCAAGGTCAATGAAGAGATTCGGGCGATTCGCTCTTCAAAGCTGGATGTGAGGCTGGATCCTCGGGATGTGCCGATCGAACTGGCGGAACTGGTATTCGCCTTCAACGATATGTTGGCGAGAATCGAGGAAGGCTTCACCCGGCTATCACACTTTTCCGCAGACATCGCGCACGAGTTGCGCACGCCCGTCACCAACCTGGTCACGCAGACTCACGTGGCGCTTGGCCAGCCGCGCAGCAACGAGGAATACAGAGAAATCCTCTATTCAAATTTGGAAGAGTTTGATCGGATGGGACGCATGATTGGTGACATGCTGTTTCTTGCCCAAACGGAAAATGATCCCCGCAACTTGCGTCTGTCTACCATTGATCTGTCCGAATTGGTGCGGAGTCTGTTCGACTATTTCGAGGCGCTGGCAGAAGATAGCGGCATTACGCTTGGTGTTAAAGGGGCGATCGGCAGCATAGCGGCGGATCGGGAAATGCTCACCCGGGCGCTGAACAATCTTCTCTCGAATGCAATTCGACACACGCCTCGCGGCAAGAGCATCACGGTCTTGCTTTCGCAGGACGAGCAGTGGACAACGATCAGTGTGGTCAATCCCGGTGAGAGAATTCCTGAGCGCGATCTACCAAAGCTCTTCAACCGCTTCTACCGAGTTGATCCGGCACGGCAACGAAATACGGCGGGCGCCGGTCTTGGCCTTGCCATCGTGAAATCGATTGCGGAGGCACATGGTGGCTCCGTTGCCGTGACCTCCAGTGAGCTTGTCACCAGGTTTGACTTGGTATTGCCCCATCTGCGGCAGTAGTCCGAGGGCGCTGCGGTCCGTCCAGCCAACTGGCGTATCTCTTTGCCTGATTCTGGGATCTACCCGGCCGGCCACGTTGCTACGCGAGCGGGACATTTTTTCTCCGTGACTGCCACGTGCCCAGTCCTAGCGGCAGGCGCCGACATCATGCGCTTGTGTATCCCATCGCTACGTCCACACCGCGCGCGGGGGCCTTTGCTCGGTCGTGATCCGGTCACCGATCGTCGATAGCCTCAGCGGTCAGTGCCGAACGTCTGCCTGCTCGGCGCCTCGATCGCGCGCAGACCTGGCTGTGTGCGCTGAGCCCCTGAGGTGAGTTGGAAGTTGGTCTGCTGGTTCGTTGCGCGGGTATATGTACCCGTAGCTGGGTACAGAGAGTCTTATTGATCAAGATCAAGGTACTGCTATCAGGCGCCGGCTGCATATGAACGCAGCCAACCGCCAAAACTACCTATGCAGGTGTCCACTAAAACTTGACCACTGCACCCCGCCCGAAGGCTTCTCCGACTCGCCCGCTGACGCGGGCCAGGTCAACCCCACAACGACAGGCGAGAACGCCCCGCCATGCCTTGCAGCGCCGGTCTTGAGGCGTGGCGTGGAAGCTCCATAGCGATGCCGGGCGGGTTGTCCCTGAACCGCGTTGAGGACGGCACGCACCTGCACAACCTGCCGCAGCAAGCGCCAGCGTGTTCGCCAGCGTCCCGTCCATCGCGGCGGGGCGCTGGCCGGGCCGATCCGGCGCAGCCGGTTCGGCGGCATCGAGGGGCGCCAAGCATCGCGCGGCGGGGATAGCCCGCAGGGCTTTCCCCTGGAGGCAAGCGAAGCGCGCAGCGCCGCAGGCGCGAAGGCGTGAGCAACTGTCTTGAAAGTCAAGCCTCGCAAGCGCGCAGGCTCCATTCAATTGAAGCGTTTTGCCAATGATTCAATAAATGTTGTATTATCGAATCATGAACGAGACCCAAGCCATTTCCGCCCTCGGCGCCCTGGCCCATACCCAGCGGCTGCGCGTGTTCCGCGCCCTGGTGGTCGCCGGCCCCGAAGGGCTGACACCCAGCGTCCTCGCCGACCAGCTCGACGTGGCCCGCAACTCCCTGTCCTTCCACCTGAAAGAACTGGCCCATGCCGGCCTGGTCACCATCGAGCAGCAGGGCCGCAACCTGATCTACCGCGCCGACTTCACCCAGATGAATGGGCTGCTCGGCTATCTGACCGAGCACTGCTGCCAGGGCGGCGCGTGCGAGGTCACCGAATCCTCCTCTGCCTGTACTTCCTGCTGAAAGGATCACCCCCATGAAGCGCTTTCACGTCCACCTTCACGTCGATGACCTGAACCGCAGCATCGGCTTCTATTCCCAACTGTTCGCCGCGCAGCCCGCGCGCGTCGAAGGCGACTACGCCAAATGGATGCTCGAAGACCCGCCGGTCAACTTCGCCATCTCCACACGTGGCAACAAGCCGGGCATCGACCACCTGGGTATCCAGACCGACGATGCCGAGGAATTGGCGGTGCTGAAGGCCCGCGCCGAGGCGGCCGACATGACGCTGCTGGACGAGGGCACCACGACCTGCTGCTACGCGCGCAGCGAGAAGCACTGGATCACCGATCCGCAGGGCGTGGCCTGGGAGCACTTCCACACGCTGGGCAACATTCCGGTCTTTAACGAAGCGGCGCCTGCAGCGACTTCCGCCGCAGCGTGCTGTACCCCGGTGCGCGGCAAGCCGGTGGGCGTTGCGGTGAAGCCGGCTTCCTCCTGCTGCTGATGTGAGATACCCATGACCACCGACAAGACCTACAACGCCCTGTTCATCTGCACGGGTAACTCGGCCCGCTCCATCCTGGCCGAAGGCATCCTCAATGAATTGGGCCAGGGGCGCTTTCGCGCCTACTCGGCGGGCAGCCACCCCAAGGGCGAAGTCCACCCACTGGCGCTCGCCACGCTGGAGCGGCTGCACATGCCGACCGCCGGCTACCGCAGCAAGAACTGGGACGAGTTCGCGGCGCCCGGTGCGCCGGAGCTGGATTTCATCTTCACGGTCTGCGACAACGCCGCCGGCGAGGTCTGCCCCGTGTGGCCGGGGCGCCCGATGTCGGCGCATTGGGGTGTGCCTGATCCTGCAGCCGTTGAAGGCACCGACGAGCAGAAGCGCAAGGCGTTCACGGATGCGGCGCTGACGCTGCGCCGACGCATCGAATTGTTCCTGTCGCTGCCGATTCAGCGCCTGGATGCCATGTCGCTGCAGCACGAGCTGCGCAGCATTGGTACGAAGTGAGGTTGGCGCGATGAGTGTTGGAACCCAAACGGCCGGCCGCGTGCCGGCCGCCCCCACCATGAGCGTCTTCGAGCGCTACCTGAGCGTGTGGGTGCTGCTGTGCATCGTCGCCGGTATCGCGCTCGGCCAGTTCGCGCCGGGCGTGTTCCAGGCCATCGGCCGCACGGAAGTGGCTCAGGTCAACCTGCCCGTGGGCCTGCTGATCTGGGTGATGATCATTCCCATGCTGCTCAAGGTGGACTTCGGCGCTCTCGGCCAGGTCAAGCAGCACTGGCGCGGCATCGGCGTGACGCTGTTCATCAACTGGGCCGTCAAACCATTCTCGATGGCGTTGCTGGCGTGGATCTTCATCCGCCAGGTCTTCGCGCAGTGGCTCCCCGCCGACCAGCTCGACAGCTATGTCGCGGGCCTGATCTTGCTGGCCGCCGCACCTTGCACAGCCATGGTGTTCGTCTGGAGCCGGCTGACCGGGGGCGATCCTGTGTTCACGCTGTCGCAGGTCGCGCTGAACGACACCATCATGGTGTTCGCCTTCGCGCCCATCGTCGGCCTGCTGCTGGGCCTATCGTCCATCACGGTGCCGTGGGCCACGCTGCTGGTATCGGTCGGCCTGTACATCGTGATTCCCGTCATCCTGGCCCAGTTCTGGCGCCGCGCCCTGCTGAGCAAGGGCCAAGCCGCCTTCGACCGGGCGCTGGAGCGCATCGGGCCGCTGTCCATCGCGGCGCTGCTGCTCACGCTGGTGCTGCTGTTCGCCTTCCAGGGCGAGGCCATCATCCGCCAGCCACTGGTCATCGCCATGCTGGCCGTTCCGATCCTGATCCAGGTGTTCTTCAACTCCGGCCTGGCCTACTGGCTCAACCGCAAGGCGGGCGAGCAGCACAGCATCGCTTGTCCTTCGGCGCTGATCGGCGCCAGCAACTTCTTCGAGCTTGCCGTAGCCGCCGCCATCAGCCTGTTCGGCTTCCAGTCCGGCGCCGCGCTGGCCACCGTGGTCGGCGTGCTGATCGAGGTGCCAGTCATGCTACTGGTCGTTCGGATCGTCAACCAAAGCAAGGGCTGGTATGAGTGCGGCCCGAACCCTGCCCGCGGATAACCAAGACACGACTCATGAGCAACATCACCATTTACCACAACCCCACCTGCGGCACGTCGCGCAACGTGCTGGCTCTGATCCGCAACAGCGGCGAAGAGCCGAACGTTATCGAATACCTGAAGACACCGCCTGACCGCGAAACGCTGCAACGCCTGATCACGGACATGGGCGCGCCAATGCGCGCCGTGCTGCGTGAGAAGGGTACGCCCTATGCGGAATTGGGCCTCGATGACCCGAAGTGGGGTGACGAGCAGTTGATTGGCTTCATGCTCCAGCACCCCATCCTCATCAACCGGCCCATCGTGGTGACCCCGCTGGGCACGCGCCTGTGCCGGCCCTCAGAGGCCGTGCTGGACATCCTGCCGCAGCCGCAGCGCGGCGCGTTCCGCAAGGAAGACGGCGAAGCCGTGGTGGATGCGGAGGGTCGCAGGGTCTGAGACCTCCCGCACAAGCGGCAGGCAATCTGAAGTGAGGCTGGTATTATCGAATTTCGTTATCGATATTCGATATGAAAGAGAAACCTACTCCACGTGCCATGGAGCACCACGACCTGCTGTCGGGGCTGATCCGCCTGCATGTGCTGCACCACGCAGCCGAGCAGGAGATCTACGGGCAATGGATGATCGACGAGCTGGCCCACCACGGCTACCGCCTCTCCCCCGGAACGCTGTACCCGATGCTGCACAAGATGGAGCGCGACGGCTACCTCGTCTCCCGCCAGGAGCGTGAAGGGCGCACCGTGCGCAAGCTCTACACGATCACGCCCAAGGGCAAGGAAGGCTTGGCGCTGGCCAAGGACCGCATCCGGGAGTTCACCGGGGAGGCGATGCACAAATGACAGATTCCACCAACACCTTGCAGCATGAGGCCGCTGCCGCGCGCGGCTCACCCGTCGAAGTCTTCGGCGCCTTCCTCAAGCTGGGGCTGACCTCCTTCGGCGGGCCGATCGCGCATCTGGGCTATTTCCGCTCGGAGTTCGTCGAGCGTCGCCGCTGGCTGGATGACCGCAGCTACTCCGATCTGGTCGCCCTGTGCCAGTTCCTGCCGGGGCCGGCCAGCAGCCAGGTCGGTATGGCGCTGGGGTTGGGCCGCGCGGGCTGGCTGGGGCTGCTGGCGGCCTGGGCCGGATTCACCTTGCCATCGGCGATTGCGCTGATCCTGTTCGCCTTTGGCATCGCCGAGTACCAGGGGCTGGCCCAGTCCGGCTGGGTGCACGGGCTCAAGGTCGTCGCCGTGGCCATCGTGGCGCAAGCGGTCTGGGGGATGGCCAAGTCGTTGTGCCCGGACCGGCCGCGCGCCGCGCTGGCCATTCTGGCGGCGCTGCTGACCATGGTCCTGCCCTCGGCCGCGGGACAGCTTGCCGCCATCGCGGTGGCAGGGCTGCTGGGCTGGTGGACATTGAAGATCGCGCAACCCGGCGGCGGCCACGCCCACAGCTACCCCGTCTCGCGCAAGCTGGGCATCGTGGCGCTGCTGCTGTTTGCCGCACCGCTCGTCGGGCTGCCCCTGTGGGCGGCAGCCACGGACTCGTCCACGATAGCCCTGCTGGAAGGGGTGTACCGCTCCGGTGCACTGGTCTTCGGCGGTGGACACGTTGTGCTGCCGCTGCTGCAGGCCTCGGTGGTGCCCAGCGGCGTCGTGAGCAATGCCGACTTCCTGGCCGGCTACGGTGCGGCGCAGGCCGTGCCGGGGCCGCTGTTCACTTTCTCGGCCTACCTCGGCGCGGTCGCCCACGGACCGCTGCATGGCTGGATCGGCGGGCTGGCACTCCTGGGCACGATCTTCCTCCCCGCTTTTTTCATGCTGGTCGGTGCACTGCCGTTCTGGGAAGGGCTGCGCCACCGCGCGGGCATCCAGACGGCCATGGCCGGCATCAACGCCGGCGTGGTCGGTATTCTGGTGTCCGCCCTCTATGACCCGGTATGGACGAGTGCCATCCACAGCAAGGCGGATTTTGGGCTGGCGCTGCTCTCGTTCGGACTGCTGACGGTGGGGCGCGTGCCGCCGGCGCTCGTGGTGCTGTTAGCCGGGCTGGTGGGCTGGGTCATGGCGATGGGCGTCTGAATCTCATGTGGCACACCCTGACCATCCAGCTCCGACACGAAACCGCCGACGACATTGCCGCCATCGAAGCGGTCACGACCGCCGCCTTCGCTGATGCACCACACACCAGCCACACCGAGCAATTCATCGTGCGCGCCTTGCGTGCCGCCAACGAACTGACGCTTTCCATCGTGGCCGAAGAACATGGGCGCGTCGTCGGTCACGTCGCGCTGTCGCCAGTAACGATCACCCATGAGCACAGGCGAAAGACCGAGGGCTGGTATGGGTTGGGGCCGATCTCCGTCCTGCCGCCAAGGCAGGGGCGAGGCATCGGTTCGCGCCTGATGGAACAGGCGCTGTCTGAACTGCGGGCTATGCAGGCCGCAGGCTGCGTGCTGCTGGGAGATCCAACGTACTACACGCGCTTTGGCTTCCAGGCCCATGCGGGCTTGCAACTGCCGGGCGTGCCGCCCGGCTATTTCATGGCGCTGGCCCTGCATGGGACAGTGCCGGAAGGCATCGCGCACTACAGCGATGCCTTCAACGCCGCCGCCTGAGCCAGCGCGAAGGCGGCGGCGTTTTAATTCGGCTATTGGCCTTGAACACCGGGCGCGGCCACTGTCGCACCCGGATTTCGCGTCCACCGCGCCCAGGGCGGAACGGCCTGGGCGCGGTGCTGATCGCGGTTATTCCTTCGTCTCGATGCGCCACCACACAAAGCGAAGCGCCCCGGTCGAGGCCGGGGCGCTTGCCTTCGGCGCGGGTCAAGCGGCCAGTGCCTCGGCGGGTTCATCCGCCATTGCCTCGGTATCCTCCGGGGCGTCCTGCTCCGGGCCTTCTTCCTGCGCGGCCTCCTGCGGGCCTTCGGCCTTGAAGATGGCGGGCATCCAGCCGGTGCCATCGGCCAGCCGCTCGGCCTCGCTGGCAATGTCGGCCTTCTTGAGCTTCGCCAGCCGGGTGACGAATTCCGGTGCAAACGCGCCCACGGCATCCAGAATCACGGCCTTGGAAACGTGCTTGAAGTAGCCTTCTGCGGTCGGCTTCCACCATGCGGCCATGTCGAGGCCCACGGCCTGCGCCAGTTCTGCGCCGGGCTGGTGCGGCGTGGCACGGGGCGTCACCACGTCCACCGTGGAAGCCACGCACACGGCCAGCAGCCGCACCAGTTCGTCTTGCGACTTCGCCAGCAGCGCGGCGAACAGTTCGGCGCTGTCCTCCGGCAAGGCTTCCCCGGCTACCTGTTGCAGTTCGCGCAGCGCCACAGCGGCGGGCGACTCCGGCCAGTCCGGGGCCATGCCTTCCAGCCGGTCTTGCACTTTCAGGCTCACGCCCAGCGGCAGGTCGTGGCCGTGGTAGCTGTCCTGCAAAACCTTCTGCACCATGCCATGCACCAGCGCGGCCAGCGCGACGTGCGGATGCCGGGCCACTTCGATTTGCAGCGCCGCCGTGCGGTGGGCGCTCAACCGCTGCGCCAGCTGGTCGGACAGGCTCGCGGCCTTGGGCGGGTCGTCGGCGTCCTCGTGCTCCTCGTTGGCGGCTTCGCCTTCGGTGCTGCCGAAGCCGCGCCGCAGCTTTTCCAGCGTGCGCAGCGCCTTGGCCTCGGCTTCGCGCAGCAGGCCGCGATGAATAACAGCCTCGCCGTTGCGGTCGATGGTGACGATGGCACCGGCCACCTCGCGCACTTCGGGGGCGTAGCCTTGCAAGGCATTCTCCGCGTCTTGCAGTTCTCCGACCACCTGATCGCGCCGCTGTTCCAGCTTCTCGGCCTTGGCCTCGTCCTCGGCGTCGCAGGCTTCTTCCAGTTCGGCGTCGATCTTTTCGAGGCGGGTTTCCAGCGAGGCGATGCGGCGGGCCTCGCGGGTGGTCGGCTCGCGGCGGTGGCGCGGGGCGTTCTGGAACGCCTGCCGTTCCTCGTAGGCCAGATGCGGCACGGCCTCCACCCATGCCCAGCCCTCGGCGCGCACGTCCTCGGCCAGCGTTGCCAGCTTGTCGCGCACGAGCGTTTCCAGCACTGCGGTATCGGTGAGGTAGGTTCCGGCATCGCCTTCCGCGAACAGGTCGCGGCGGATGCCGCCGCCTGCCTGCCGGTAGGCGTCCAGCCCGACGAAGCGCACCAGCGCGTGCGCGGCGTCGATTTCGCGCTCGGTCAGGCGCTCGCGCAGCTTGGACGGGCTGCGCTGCCATTCCGGCGCACCATAGAACGTGGCTTCCTGCGCGGCGTGGTCGTCGGCGAAGGGACACAGCAAGACCGCCCCCTCACGCCACCCACGCACGCCGGTTTTCGGCAAGCGGAGCGCGCAGGCACGGATCAGCGAGCCGGGCCGGAGGCGCCAGCGATGGAAGCCCGACAGGGGCGAGACTCGCGCAGCGAGGCTCAATGCGCAGCACGACAGCGCGACGGCGGCACGCCGGGACGCCCGACTGCTTGGGACAGGACTACTCGTTGTCGGTCTTGCGCGGCTCGATGTGCAACTGTCCTTGACGTGCAGCCGGGCGTAGTTGCGAAGGTACAGCGTGTCGTACTGCTTATCGGGCGATGTCAGGTGCACCACCATCAGGAAGGCGGGGGACTGCTTTTGGACGGTGATGCCCTGGCGCACCACATCGCGGGCAGCCGGGCCTGAGCCTGGGCGACGCGGTTTTGTACCCGCACCGTCGCGTCATCGGCGTTGATGCCAGAACGGAAGGTGACCGTGGTCACCAGCACGCCGTCGGAGCCGGCGACAGACTTGATGTACATCATGCCTTCGACGCCGTTGATCTGCTCCTCCAGGGGTGTCGCCACGGTCTCGGCAATCACCTTGGGGTTGGCGCCCGGATACACGGCGCGCACCACGACCTTGGGATATTCGCTGATCGGCAGCGCCGGGATCGCGAGCAGGCCCGAGACGAAGATGACGATCGACAGCACAGCCGCGAAGATCGGCCTGTCCATGAAGAACTTGGAGAGGTCCATGGGCTAATACCTTGAAAGGAGTCCAGGGGGAAGCGCGCCGCGCCGCTCGTTGTGTGATACGTCCGATCGGTGGCGCGCTCCGGCGTGGTGCTTCATTTGGTGGCGGACGCGGGCGCCGCAGCAGCCACCATGGGCACCGCCGTGGCCTGCACAGGCATGCCCGGCAAGAACACCTTCTGCGCGCCGTTGACGATCACGCGGTCGCCCGCCGCCAGCCCCCCTCGCACGATGCGCAGCCAATGGGAACTGCCACCCAGTTTCACATCACGTCGCTGCGCCAGTCCATCCTTGTCTACGATGTAGACGTAGTTACGGTCGTGGTCGGTCAGCACCGCCTTGTCGTCGATCAACACGGCCGAGAATTCGCCGCTGCCGACCAGTCGCACGCGGGTATAGAGGCCCGGCGTGAAAACGCGATCCTTGTTGTCCAGCACCGCGCGCACGGCGATCGTGCCGCTGCCCCGGTCCACCTGGTTGTCGAGGAAGTCCACCGTGCCGGTGTGAGAGAAGTCCGCCTTGTCCGCCAGGGCGATCTGGACCGGCAGCTGGCCGCCTCGCTCGCTGGGGCGCTCTCCCTTGCGCGCCATGCGCGAGTAGCGCAGGAACGCCTTCTCATCGGCCTCAAAGTAGGTATAGACCCTGTCCTGGAACACGATGGTGGTTAGCACACTGGCTGCATCGCTGGCGGCCACCAGGTTGCCTGCGGTAAAGCGGGCACGGCTGGCGCGCCCGTTGATGGGCGAGCGCACTTGGGTCCTCTCCAGGTTCAACTGCGCCGTCTCCACCGCAGCCTGCGCGGCCTGCACCTCAGCCTGCGCGGACTCGTCAGCGGCGCGGCGCTGCTCCCAGGCCTCGGTGGAGACAGCCTGCTGCTCGACCAGCACCTTGGCACGTTGCGCCTCGCTTCTGCTGCGGCCGGCTTCGCTGCGCGCCCGGGTCAATTGCGCCTGGGCCCGGGCCAGTTCCGCGCGGTAGCTTCGGGCATCGATCATGAAGAGCACATCGCCCTTCTTGACCTCGTCTCCTTCGCGATAGGCGACCCGCTCGACGTAGCCAGACACCCGTGGGCGCAGCTCGACGCTCTCGATGGCTTCGATGCGTCCGTTGTATTCGTCCCATTACGTGATGGGCTTGATCTCGACCTGCGCGACGCTGACTTGCGGCGGCGGTGGATGGCCTCCGGCGCCAGCTCCGGCGTTCTCTTTACAACCTGCGAGCGCCATCGCGCTGAGGGAGATCAGTATCCAAAGCAGGCGCACGCCGCGAGGGTCGGAGCTGGAAGTCGTCATCTGAACAGGTTCCGTGGTCAGGTCGTAAAGCGAATGAAGCGAGCGCGATCGCGCTGCACGCTGTCCCCTGACGCTGCTTTCTTGGCAGCGCAAGACCATGAGCGACAGATGCGGCAGAGATCGAATCCCGTTGGTTGTCGGCTTCTCGTCTCGTCGCAGAACGCGCGCGCAAACCGACCTCGGCGGCATTACAAAGCCTCAAAACTTGAGGTCAAGCGATATCGACGTTCTGATTCGCGCCGTTGCGGATTGGTCCGCCGCGTCGCATTTTTGGACGGCTCTTGAGCCGCCGGTTACGCGAGAAGTGACAAGTAAGGATTGTTCGGTGGTGGCTCTGCGAACAGGAGCCGAACATCGTGCAATAGATAGCCATACAGGCGGCGGGACTTCCTGGGGCCTGTGACATCGCACGTCCAGATGTTCAGGCCCCTGGGCTTTTTGCGATGCAGTTGCAGGCGCTCGAAGCGCTTTTGTACCCATTGCCAATCCTGCTGGTTCTCCTGCTTGGCGAGAGTCCCGACCTGGGGGTGTTCTTGTGCGTAGCGTTGGAATACCCCGGGGCTGACCAGGTAGGCCGTGTCGCCCACCGTATGCACGAGCGCCTTCGCGTCGTTGATGACCAGCCGGCGGGTAGCGATACCTTGTTTCAGCCACGCCATGAAGTGCTCGCCCGATGGCTGCGCCGACGAGGACGTGGGCACCGGCGCTGATGACGGCACGGGCACCATCGAGGTTGGCGGTGGCGTTTGAGGGCCAGCGGCGGGTGCGTCGCCCGAGACGGCTTCCGCATCCTGTTGGGGAACAAGCAAATCGCCGATTCCTACCATCGCCAGCAGGTCCTCCATGACATCGGGTGCGGCTTGTGCGGCAGGCAAGTGAACCGGAGTCGCGGCGTCGACGCCCTCCCATGGAAGGGACTCTTGATCGTCGGTGGCTGGCTTTGCCGTCATTGCCGGCGAGGGCACCAAGGCATCGGCACTGTTGGGTGCCGGTGTCCCGTCGATTGCCACTGCCCCTGCGAAGGGCGCTGGCCGCTCTCCAGACTCCCAAATCAGCGCGGGAGCGAGACGCAGCAGGGTGAATGAGTGGGACCAGCCAGTCGTGCTGGTCACGGTCGCGCGCCAGACCGCCTTGCCGTCCGGCGTCGGTTGCAACATGCCGTGATCCTGCAGCACGTTGAAGACGGCGGTGTTGCTCGCGGGGATGCCGTCGACGCCTAGTGACAGCAGGTGCGCACGCAGCTTGTCCGAGACCGTCTTGCTTACCAGCCACAAGGCATCCTCGGTGATCCAGCCATCGGAGGCTTCCGGCTGGTTCAGCTTCAACTGTTCCTTGAGCAGGTAGCGCAGCCCGTCGAGCAACTTGCGCTGCAGCGCATGCTTGTGTGCAGCCATGGCGCGGGCCGGATCGCCGCCCAGTTCCTGGGCCACCGAAGCCCGGTCGGCCTGCACGACAAGTTCGCCCAGCACGCCGGCGCGCTCGTACTGGCCGGCCAGGACGTAGAGCAGCGGTCCCCACAGGTCGGGATAGCCACTGAGCCAGTCCAGGGCATCACGGTCGAGCAGTTGACGGTAGAGTAAACCTGTCGCGGCGCTGTGGAGCCGATATTCCCGATCGTCGCGGTAGCGGAAGCGGTATGGCTGGTGCAGCGGGCCGTGCCAGGGGTGCCACAGCGAGCCGTCGGACAGTTCGACGTGCAGATCGACGGCGATCTTGCCGATGTCGTGCAGCAGCGCGGCATAAGCGACTGCGGCAGTCCAGGCTTCAGACTGCGCCGCCTGGTCTTCGGGACTGCCGCCAATGGGCAGCAGATGGGACTGCCGCAGCTTGAGCGCATAGGCGACGATCTCCAACCCGTGATCCAGCATGCCGCCGGGGTAAGCGTGGTGATGGCTTTCCGATGCGGGGAATTGTTGGACCAACTCGGCGTAGTGCTCCAGCGGCGTGCGGTATAGGGTGGCGAACTGCCGCCGCGACAGCGACGTGCGCTGCCAGATGTGTTCCAGCAGCTTCTGCCGGCGCGGTGTTGCCAGCAGCGATGCGGCCGATTCGGGCCGCAGCAACCCTTTCGGGAGGTCGGTGGCGGGCGCTGGCGACGGGGCAGCGACCGGGGGCCGTTTTCGCTGGAACAGGGAGAGCATGCGGGTGTCCTCTGGGGGGCCGGCCGGGAGGCCTTTTCGCCTTTTCGAGGTAGGGCCTTTCCCCTTGCACCCCATTCCCTTGCCGTTTCGGCCCTTTGGCCTTTAACCGTTTCGGTATAGCCGGGCCTGGGTTGCGTCTCCAGCGTCAATGTGGAACCCGCACGAATGGATTGGACGGAGACCTGGCGCTGGCCCCTGCCTATGCTGCGGGGACGCTACCCCCGGCAGGTAGGCTCTCGCTCAGGCGACTAAGTTGACAAATGCGACAAGGGCGACTAGAGTGAATCCTGTCTCAAACCTGCTTGGGAGATGACCATGCCCACCGCCATTGAATTCATTGCCGATCGTCTGCCGCGCGTCACCGTGGAGGACGTGCGCCGTTTCGCGGATACCGTTGAAATCCGGGATGCGCCGGCTTTCGCGGCCGAGTTGCAGGCGTTCATTCACGAGCGCGTGGAGGCGGTAAAACTGCCAGGCAACCTCGAAGGCGAAACGGTGGAGCAGGCCCTGGCGCGCAAGGCGGCCGCGCTGCGCACCGAAACGCGCTGGACCCCGACTGAAACCGACGTCCAGCGAGGCCGCGCCGTGTTGCTGGAATCCTTCAACCAGCCGCACAACCTGCCGATCCCCGAGTACGCCAAGCTGGCGGACAAGTCGCGCCAGCAGATCTACAAGGACATCCTCGCGCGCCGGCTGCTGGCGCTGAATGTGGGGCCGCGCGGCCAGAAGCTGCCCGACTGGCAGCTCGACCCGGTGAAGCAGCAGTTGACCCAAACCGTGCTTCAAGAGGTCGAGGGCATCGACCACTGGACGATCTACCGCGCACTATCCGAACCGCTCGAAGGCTTGGGCGGACGCTCGCCGGTGGATGCGGTGACGCATGGCACAATCGATGACGTGGCCGAAGCGGTGTTCAACGTGCTGGGCGTCCAGGTGCATTGAGGCAAGACCGCCATGAGCCGCGAACTGCCCTTGTTCTTGATCGATGCGGGTGAACTGCTCCAGCATGTGAGCCGCGTCGTCTATCGGGGCAGCCCGCTGTACTATGGCCGCAGCGGCACCAATCGCTACGACGACCCGGCGCGGACCTACGGCGTGCTCTACCTGGGCCGCGACCTGTCCACGGCGCTGATGGAGTCGGTGTTTCACAAGCACCAGTGGCTGGCGGACGAGAAGCGCTCGATTGCGCTGAAGGAAGTCGAGAGCCGGCTCGTGCGGGCCGTGGGGGTCCTGGACGACGTGCGCTTGGCCGATCTCACGGCCGAGGGTGTCATGGCGGGTTACTTCGGCCTGAACCTGGAACAGTTGGCCAGCCGCGACTACACGCACACGCAGCAGGTGTCCGCCCAGGTGCATGCGATGCTCGGCGATGATGGCCAGCCGCTGTTCGACGGGGTGCTCTATCCGTCGCGCAACAACTATCCCGCCAAGAGCATCGCCCTGTTCGAGCGTGCGGCAGCAAGAGTCGGCGTTGTCGATGACATCGACCTGGTGGACCATGTGGACTGGCCGCGCTTCGTTGCCACGTATCGCGTCGGCGTGGAGCCTGATCCCGGGCCGGTGGAACCGGATGACGAAGCGTCCTGAAGCGGCAAGAGAGCACATTGAAGCCCCAAACAGAATGAAATGGACCAAACTGGAATAGGCATCCCTCTGTAGCAGGAGACGACCATGAACACCACGACCCGCATCAGCACCGCAGAACGCCTCGGCCGCACCTTTGGCCGCGGATGGCGCGCCTACGCGCGCGGCGAACGTCGGGCGTCGAACTGGTTGGTGTCCAAGGGGGTGCCGGCGGCCGTTGCCACCGCGCTCGTGTGGGTGGTCAAGCTGTCTGTGGTGGGATTGCTGCTCTACGTTGCTTTTTGGTTCGCACTCGTGTTGTTGGGCGTCGTGGCGGCGGCGTGGGCTGCTGCTGCCAATACCTCTGACGAGGACGAGTGGCCTTTCACCGATCTCACAGAACTGCGCAAGACACCGGGCTACGATCCCAATCTGTACAACGATACGTCGCACGAGTTGTACACCGACGACTGACGGACTCCGGGCTACTTCAGCTTGCCTCCCGTGAGTGCCCCAGCCCCCTTGCCCCCGGCTTGGCCGGCGCTCTTGCTGCCGTCCGACAACCCCTGAATGGCATGTCCCGCCCGAATTCCAACCCAGGTCAGGCTTGCCAGCCAGAATCCTGGCAGCACCAGGAACATCGTGCCCGCGACGAACATCAAGAGCATGTCGCCGAACGCATTGTTCAGCCCCACCAGCGGGTCGAAGTTCGTGTGTGGCCGGTTCCAGCCAAAGCCCCAGCCATAGAGCGCATCGAGGATAGTGCTGTCGATCCAGCGAGCGAGCTGGAACCAGAAATCCACGAAGAACAGCGCGAATTGCACGACGCTGACCGTGACGACCGTCTTCAGGTCATAGGTGCCCACGACCAGCACGAGCGGGATGCAGATGACCAGCGCCATCTTGAGCAAGGCGAGGACCATGGGTAGAGACTGTCTCACGACGTCCATGGCGGGAAACGCGGCAATCGCGCCGACGGCCATCCCAACGTCTCCCGTGGCCCGTGTCACGATGTTCGGCAAGGTCTTGTCGATCTGGCCTCCGTAGTCCGTATAGACGCTGCCCTGGTTCAACTTCTGCTGCCGCGGTGACGCGATGGCTCGGATCACCGAGTCGTCCACCTCGGCCCGGCTCAGGAACCCGGCCCAGCCCGCCAGGCGACTCAACAGGCTCGGGTCCACCTGACCCAGCAGGCGTGCCCGCAGGCCGTTACTTCCATCGCTCCACCACTGGCGGCAGGTCGGGTAGCCGCCACCGCTGGCCACCTGCGCAAGCCCTGCGTCGCGGGTGCTGTCATAGGGCCAGTCCTCGCGTGGGGTGCTGGAACGGTATGTGTCGTAGTAGCCGTTCGTGTCGGTGAAGAACCGCGATCCGATCCAGGTCACGTCGTGCATCTGCTGCTCATCGAGCTGAGGGCGCTGCATGAACAATTTGGCCCGTGCAGGCCCATAGCAATCCCGCGAGAAATCCGCTACTTCCTGAGCCAGCACCGGGTCATCGATGCGCGTAGCGTCGATCTCCATGCGCATCTGCCGCAGGTCCGTGCCGCACGGGATCGCTGCCACCGAAGCGCCCGTGACGGCGCGCGAGAGCGCGTGCATGAACGCCCACCACACCGGCACCTTCGCCGACTGGTTGTTGATGGTGCTGAAGGACTGCGACCAGCCGGTATCCCCGGGCTGCGCCACGCTGACCTGGCACTGGGCCGAGCGCGAGCTGTCGTACTGGATGGTGTTCAGGTCCACGTCGATGAACGGAATGCCGGCGAACATCACCACCACGATGGCGACGAAGACCCGGTTCTCGATGCGGGCGGCGCTCAGCACGCCTTTGTTGCCCTCGTCGGCGCCTTCCGCACGGGCCTTCAACCACTCCTGCACGATGATGGCGACGAAAGGCAGCGCGAATACCCCGCTGGATACGAGGACCGCCCAGATGCCGTTGTTGACGATCCAGGACACGAGGGTTAGGTAGTACTCCAGGTAGTCGGTCGTGAAAAGCGTCATGGCCTCGATCCCCTCAAGCGGCCTGCATCAACAGGCTGGCTTCCAGCGCCACGATGGCAACAATGCCGGCGACCTCAGCGCGAATCAGCCGGCGTCGGGCCAGCGTGCTGTCCTCGCGCGCCAGCAGCCGCCGCCGCATCCAGACCCAGCCGCAGGCCGTCGCCCCGTACAGGAACAACCGCCACACGAAGAAGTAGCCCGATGCGGCCGCGAGCCACCGCTCCCAGCCGGCCACGCTGCCAACGAGATAGATGCCGGCGATGTTGGCGCCCACCGCAGCGGCGACGATCACGGCCGCCCACAGCAGTGCTTTCGCCGCACGCCGGCTGATGAGCCAGCGCAAGGGGCGCCAGGCCATGCGCTCCGCGCTCATGGCCGGCCTCCCGGATTGCCCTTCTGCAACTGGTCGAGGCGGTCGGGCACCGGATCGCCCTCATAGATGCCGCGCGAGCCTGCCGCGCGCGTGCCATGGCGCTGGATGATGGCCATCGGCGAGTTGTTCGCCAGCTCGCGCCGCAGTTCAAGTTCGGTCTTGAGGTTGCGGATCTCCCGGTCGAGCGTGTCGCTCTCGTGGTTCACGGCCTCGACTGCCAACTCGTTGGCTGCCACGTTGGGCTCTTTCTTGCCGGTGAGCAGCGTGCGCTGGAGCAGCAGTGCCTTCTCCAGCACCGACGAAAGCGCCACCTCGGACGCGAGGCGCCGCGCCAGCAGGTCCTGGTCCGGCTCGTCGCGCAGCGCCTCGATGACGCCGCGCGTGATCGGCAGCGACGTGCTGCCGGCCTCGCGCAAGTTCTCGAAGGTGGTGTTGCGCACGCCGGAAACCAGTTCCTGCAAGACTTCCAGCTTGGCTTCGTACTCCTCCTGGATCAGCGGCGTCAGCCCGACGCCGGGCACCGTCTCGGTCTTGGTGCAGGAATCGCACGTGCGCTGCACCTGTTCCCCGAGGACCCGGGTGGCCCATTCGGTCGCCTGCTGCGGCGACGTCCAGGTCTGGCAGGACAGGCTCGCGCAACTGGTGGACGCGATGGAGGATGTGTCCGTCACGCCGCGCCCGTTGACCAGGTTGTAGCCCGCGCGGGTGACGTCGCCGACCACGCGGATGGCGGACTGGCCTGCGCCACCGGCATTGCTGCCGCCCACCCAGGGAAGGCCGTCGTTGCCGCGGCGCGTCTCGGCCTGCTCGACGGCCGACACGGCATCGTTGCTGCCAACCGCGTCACGCAAGGCCATGCCTTCGGCCATCTGGCTCCAGCCAAGCTGGCCACCCGCAGTCTCGGCCATCTTCTCCGCCATGGCGCGGCACGTCAGCTTGGAGCGGTCGAAGTCCAGCCGCGCCTGCAGCACGCCGTTGGTCAGCAGGTTGTACAGGCCCGGATCGGCGCGCTGAATGATCAGCGCCGGCAGCGATGCAACCGCGCTGGTCGCGCTCTGGATCACGTTGCTCATGATCTGCTGAAAGCCGTTCGTGATGCCGTTGAGCTGATTGCGCAGCGTGGTCTGGATGCTCATGTCGCCGCAGATCAGGTTGCTGTTCCACCCCACGCCGACCCCGATGGAGCGCATGCCGGCCGCGCGGCCCATGGACACCGCACTGCCACCGCCGATCGAGTACATGACGTCATCGCCGAGGACGGGGCCGCTGTTCTGGTATCCGACCTGCGCCCACGCCAGGCCGCAGACCAGAGCGAGCGGGCCGGCCAGCGCCTTCGGGCGCAGCAGGCGGCACGCCTTGGCGGAAAGGTTCATCGATTCAGGACGCTTCATCGTGGCACCTCAGAGGAAATCGACGCTGCCCAGGAACACCTGCCCGCGGCGTTCGCAGCACGCATAGGGACGCCACAGCGCCCAGGCGTAGTCGCCTTGTTGGGCCTGGGTCAGCGTGCCGCTGTGCGGGAACACCACGCAGGTGTTGGACAGGCGCGGCGTCAGCTCCTGCCACTTGCCCGTAGAGGCATCACCCTCCATCAGCGCGCCGGCCGGCCAGTAGCCGTCGCGGGCGTTGGCAAGCAGCGGCTGGTACACGTGGATCTGCCCGCGGCGCGTGACGACATCACCGGCGCGCTGGGCCACGACGGCCCCGGATTTGTAGTCATCGGTCTGATGCAGGAAGCCGCCGCGCGGATAGACATTGCCCCAGAGGTTCATCGTGGTGCGCGCACCGACCTCGCGCATGCCCGGAATCAACGCCTCCGGGTAGGCCATTTCAGGCACGTTGTAGCGCCAAGCCAGCGTGTCCAGGGTGCTGAGTAGATACGGCATGAAGGCCGTGCCCGCGCCTTGGCAGAAATAGCCCGACGACGATGCGAACTGGTTGAATACCTCGCCGCCAGGATGGCCGATGACATCGCTGTTCTTGAATTTGGCGAGGTTGTTGTCGTGGTCTTCGTTCGTGGTCCCATCCCCACCTGCCTGTGCGGATGGGTTGGGCGTGCTCATCGCCTGCACCTCGACCCAGGGGTTCTCTCCGGTGTTGCTGTAGCTGGAGACGACCGCATCGGGCACGTAGTGCCGGACCTTGGTGGATGTGCGCACCGTGCAGCCCGTCCAGGTGCAGTAGAGCCAGTAGCAGATGCCCACCACCCGGTACTCCAGGCAGTCCGGCGACATGACGGAGGACACGATGGTGGCGGTGTTCAAGGCGTAGCTGCCCGTGGCGCTGATCAGCAGCAGCGAGGCCACGGCGACGCGCAGGCGGCGCAGCAGGTCGAATGGGCGATGGGTCACGGCTGCGTCCTCCGGTGTTGCTCGATGCGCGCGACGGCCCGGGCCACGTCCGGCTCGCCATAGACCACAAAGCGTTGATCCACCACGACGGCCGGGATGGTCGTGACACCCAAACTCCATGCGTCGGTGACGCCCTGGTAGGCGGTGCCGATGCGGCGCTGAAGATCGGTGCCGCCTTGCTTCAGGCGTTGCCGGACGATGGCTGCTGCCCGCTCAGGGTCGGCTGGAAGATTCGCGGAAAGCTCGGCCTCGATCCGGGGCGTTTCGCCCAACTCGATCAGTCGCTCGCCGCCCATGGTCTTGACCGGGTGGCGGCTGTCGGTGACGACCACCACGTCGGCGGCGAAGGTGGCCGGGCTGAACACCGCCAGAGACGTCGGCAGCGCCACGGCCAGGCCAAGGGTTCGCCAGCCTGGTGCGAACCGGGTAAAAGCTGCTGGCATGTCATGTGCCCCGGAAGTTGATCAGGGCCATAGTCAAACGCCGAACCCCAGGCGGCCCCAACAAACAATGCGCATCGCGGCCACCCCGCATACCTGCTTGCGTCGCCGCAAAGAAAAAAGCGGAGGCCGAAGCCTCCGCGCTGATCAACGAAGCAGTGCAACCCTTACAGCAGGCCGGACTCCGCAAAGGAGAACGGGGCACCCTGGCCGACGATGATGTGGTCCAGTACCCGCACATCGATGAGCGCCAGCGCGGCCTGCAGTTGCTGGGTCAGCATGCGATCCGCGCTCGACGGCTCGGAAATGCCCGAGGGGTGCTGGTGCGCGAAGACCACCGCGGCGGCCTTCAACTCCAGCACACGCTGCACGACGACACGCGGATAGACCGAAGTCGAGTTGATCGTGCCCCTGAACAACGGCTCGTAGGCCAGCACCTGGTGCATGCTGTCCAGGAACACCGCGGCGAATATCTCATTGGGCTCGGCGACCAGCTTCACGCGCAGGTAGTCGCGCACGGCCGTGGGGTCGAGGAGTTTCGCACCCGCTTTGAAAACCCGCTTCTCCAGCAGTGCAATGGCTTGCTGGATGATCCAGTCCTCGTGTTGGGCAGCGATGGCGGAAAGCGACTCCAGGCAGGAGTCATTGACGACGAAAGACATGGCGAACCTCCAGACGGTGAGATCGGAGGGCGCGCGCCCTGGGAGGGCAAGCCCTCCTGGGGAACGAACAAGGTGCATCCATCACCGCGGCAGCGGTGATCGTTCGCGGCCAGGATGCGAGGCGAACGGGTTTCGGTCAGCGCAGTGGACTGCGCCGTAGCCTTGAAGACCGGGGCTACCTGGGCATGTCGCCGACGACGTCGGCAGGCATTTCCGATGTAGTAGGTGTGGCGGCGGGATCGCCGGCCGCGAGCATGTCCATGGCCGACAGCAAGGCATCGCCCTCGATCGGACCCTGCAGTAGGATCGCCTTGCCGGTTTCGCGATCGTGCAGCCGCAGCGACGGCGTGGCGGTCACGCCGCTGCTCGTGGCTTCCGCCGTCTGGGTGCGGATCGGCGCCTCGGGCCGTTCGCTCGCCAGACACTGCTCGATGGCTGGCGTAAGGTCGGGGTACCGCAGGTCCTCGGGCAAGCCCTGGCCGTCGCTGCGCGTGTGGGCATAGACCCACTCGACAGCCTGCCAGAAGGCGGCATGGCCGCCAGATTCGCCGGCGCACTCCGCCAGGCTCGCTTCGGCAGACGCGGCCGGCTCATGCGCGGCCAACGGGAGGTGGTGCCATTGCAAGGCCACGTCCGCGTTGCCGGCCACCCAACGCTTGAGCACTGGGAAATAGGATCGGCAGAACGGGCATTCGAGGTCCGCGTAGAGCGTCAGCGTGAAACGCCCTTCCGGATTTCCCATCTGCCACGGAGGCCCGGCCACCTGCGTCACGCTGACCGGCGTTGAAGTCTGGGGAGTGGACTTGCCAGAATAGCGGGACACGAGCCAGATCAGCAGCAGCGCTACCAGCACGGCGGCCAACACCCAGGGCCAGCTGAGCCTCCAGCGCCGACGGCGGAACGCCTGTACCTGCATCGGAATGGATGGGCGTTTCTGTTCCATGGCGTTCTCCGGTGTACGGCAGATTCAGGGCAGGTCCAGGGTCGGCGACTCGATGCCACGTGCCCGGTCGATCTTCTCAGCCACCTTGAAGGCGGCATCCAGCTCGCTGACGCCGTGCTGCTGCATGAGCTGGTAGCGTTCTGCCTTCTCCTCGGGCTCGGTTTGCGCGAGCGCGAGGTAGAGACTTGGCGGCACGGCGCGGAACAGCACTTCCATGCTCTTGGAGAGGATGACGCCCTCGGTGAACTTGCCCGCTTCCTTGCGTGCGGAGAGCATCAGCGCCTTCTGCGCCGGCGAGAGTTCGCGGAACCTGGCGATCTTCTCCACTTCGTCCGGCGGCATCGACAGGCACACCCACCACTCGATCATGTTGAGCATGGGCTCTGCGGCGCGCGGCAGATCGTCGATGTTTTGCGTCGCCAGCCAGAACCAGGCGCCCAACTTGCGCCACATTTTTGTAATTTTCACGACATAGGGCGCGAGCAGCGGGTTCTTGGTGATGATGTGACCTTCGTCGGTCACGTTGACGATCGGCCGGCCCAGGTACTGGTCGCGCTCGGCGATGTTGTTCACCGTGCTGATCAGGCTGATGTAGGCGATGGAGAGCTGCGCGTTGTAGCCCTCGCGGGCATAGGTCGCCAGATCGACCAGCGTGATGTCGGCCTCGGGCCACGGCGTGCCGTCACGGTCGAACATCTCGCCGTCCGTGCCTTGGCAGAACATGTCCATCGCGTCCGCCATCTCCAGCAGCCGCACGCGCCGCATCTCGGGCAGCGTCGGGTCCTGGCCACGGGCGCGCAGCGCGTTGCGCACGTCGCGCGTGAGCACGGTGCGCTTTTCGGCCACGCAATGTTCGGCGGCGTCGAGGATGCACTGGCGGATCAGCGAGCGGTCGGCCCGCGTCATCCGCGCTTCTTCCTTGTCTTCGCCGCCCGTGATCATCAGCCGCGCTGTGATCTCCAGTTCGCCCAGCACGTCGCGCTGCTCGTCCGCTTCCATGGCCGAGGCATCGGGGGGCAGGTCTTCGTCCAGCGCGTCGGCATCGAGCGTCTGTACGTCGCTGGGCGTTTCGATCAGCCGGCGTGCGTCGGCGAACGGCGCCAGGCTGATGCCCGATCCGGGGGCCAGCTTGACCCGGTTCACGGTCAGGCCCAGGCGTCTGGCGAAGTCGCTGAACAGGCCGAAGCTGTTGCCGGCTTCCACGATGAAAAGCCGCGGCCGGTAGATGGCCGTCACCTGGTTCAGCAGGTTGTTGAGCGTGGCGGACTTCCCCGAGCCGGTGGGGCCAAATAGAAACAGATGGGCATTCATCTGCCGATCCAACCTGTTCAAGGGGTCGAACGTAATCGGGCCGCCGCCGCGATTGAACATCGTGATGCCGGGATGCCCCGTGCCCTGGGCGCGGCCCCATACTGGCGACAGGTTCGCCGCGTGCTGGGCGAACATCAGTTGCGTGTACCACCGGCGCCGGTCCTTGCCGGGGTTGTAGCAGCACGGCAGCCAGCGCAGGTAGCTGTTGAGCGGCGCCACCTCGTCGTCCTCGCGCACCGGCTGCAGGCCGGCGTTGAGCATCACGTTCGCGAGGTCCAGGCCGCGCCGATCCAGTTCCGCCTCGTCGCGCCCGCGTAGGTAGAACGCCAGAGTGCCCCGGTAGAGCTTGTGCGCGCTGCCGATCAGGGAGCGGGCTTCATGCACGTCCTTGAGCGTCTGCTCCGACGCCAGCGTCTCGCCCACAGCTTTCTTCGCCAGATGGTTGAGGTCCGATTCGAGGACGTCCTGCGGCGTGGCCACCATGGTGAGACACATCAAGGTGTCCTCGGGCATCTGGTCGAACAGCGTGTTGATCGCGTCCCCCTTGCGGGTCTCGCCGGTCAGGTGCCCGGTGCCGGGCGGCATGCGCAGCCGGTCGGTGATCAGCACGCGGTGCGGCATGCCGTCGAAGTACCAGGCCCCTTGCGCCACGTCCGAGCGCGGCTGCCCAAAGAACAGCCGCTGGCTGAAATCCCGCCCGCTCGCCAGCTCGATCTCGCCGGCCTCGCTTTCCTCGGTACTGTCCGGATAGCGCGCCAACGCGTAGAAGCGCTCCCGGTCCTCCACCCCAGGCCCGAGCAGCGTGGGGCGCGGGTTGAACCACCGCAGCAGCCAGTCGTGGACGTCGGCCGCGACCATGCGCCGGGCCTGGATGCCGGCGTTCGCCAGGCCGCCGCACAGGCGGTCGCAGACGATGCCCAGCATCTGCTCGGGTGTCTGGCCGCGGCGGTTTGCCTGTCCCTGTCCGCTCGCGCGGCGGTACACCACCATGCGCACGCGCCGCGTCTGGCCGCGCCAGCGCAGCCGCGTGACCACCGTGTCCTCGAACAGGCCGCCGGGCTTGGCCACAGCGCGCAGGTGGTGGCCGAAGAAGCGCAGGTAGAACTCGGTGAACGCCGAGCCGCGCGCACGTGGCTGCACGTAATCGCGCAAGGTCTGCATGTACTGGTCGAAGCTCGGTTCGTCCTGGGCATAGAGCTGGAGCACCCACGGGTTCTCGTCCAGTTCATCGAAGCTGTCCTGAAGCGCGTTTTCCAGGGCGTCGCGGGCATGCGCGAGCCAGCCGGGTTCCCGGCCTTCGGTGCCCAGCGGCACCAGCTCGTAGAAGGCGGCCACCGATTGGCCGTCCTCCAGGAGCATCGATTTCGACTCGGGCAAGAACTCCACCCAGGGCAGCAGTTCCACGAAGGACGGTGCGACGTCGTACAGCGCCTGCTCGTCGGCCACGGTCGCCGGCTTGCGGCCCTGGACCGCGGCGCCGGGTTCGGGGATGCCGGCTTGCTGCAAGGCCTCGACGTGGCGCTGCCAGCCGTCCGGCTGCTCGTCGGCGGCGGTGTCTTCGGCGCTGACGGCAGCCAGCTTCGGCCATGGAAGTTTCCACCGCATCAGTAGTCCTCCGTCCTCTCGCCAGGCATCGCGTACTGCACGCGCTGGTACAAGGGGAAAACCGTCGTGTAGCCCGGCACGGGAACGGGGTCGGTGCCGGCCAGGTGCGGGTACACGTACATCACGAGATCGGGATTGGGCAGACGCTGGAACTGGCGGTGAACCTCATTGCGCGCGGTGCGCGTGTAGCGCATCTGCTCGACAGGTGCGGCCTGCACGTCGGCGTCGGTCAGGGGCCGACGCAGGCTCTGGCGCGCATCGAGCAACTGGCGGCCGGCGTTCCGTCCGGCTGCGCCACCGCCGTCGCCGGCCTCCTGCTGCCAGATGTCCATCATCGTGCGGTCACCGTGGGTCAACAGCTTTTCCTTGCTGGTGGCGCAGCCGGCGAGCACCGCGACGGCGAGGGCCAGTGCTAGGCCACGGGCCAGGTTAGTCAAGTTCAAGGGCATGGCTTTCTCCTGCGCGGTGATCGACCTTGCGGCCTTCGGGATCGAAGTCGATGGCGAGCGGCTTTTCGAGGTGGACGGCAACCTTGGCGCCGGGTTGGACATAGACGGCGGCGAAGGCTTGGCCGTAGAGCTTGTTGACCCAGGCCGACATGTCCCGGACACCGCCCGCGAGAATCTGGCCGACCGCTTCTTGGCCGGTGATGCCCACGGTGCCGATGGAGCCGTCCGAGCCGACATAGGACATGCGGCCGCTGCCACTCTCGATGAGCGAGGCCACACCGGCACCGGCCGCGGTGATTAGGGCCTGCGAGCCGAGGTATTGCTGGGCGTTGCTGCGCCGCTCGCCGCTGACGCAAGGAATGCCGTGGGGATCGCTGATCCAGCCCAAGCCGTCGCGCTGTTGGTTGTTCTGCTGGTTGCCCTCGCGGTCTTCGGGGATCGTGCGAATCGTGCCGTCGTTGAAGACGAACGTGATGCTGCGCACCTGACCTCGCACGCACGAGAGCGTCCAGTCGCCCGAGGCGGTGCCGCTGAACACGGCGCCGGCCACGTCGGGAATGTCGATGCCATTGGCGGTCAGGTTGTCCGGCCCGACCAGAACTTTGAACGGATAGGGATCGTTGACCGTGCCGTCGATCGGCACGCGGCCGATCAGGGCCGTCATCGCCACCGATCCCATTAGCGTCGAGTTGGTCGGCACGGTATAGACCGGCTTGGCATTCTTGACCCCGGCGGCGCGGGCGCCCGCGTTGGCCACGGTTTCAGCGGTGGTTTCGAGCGTGCTCTGCGCCGGGCCGAAGCTCGTGGGGAAGCTCATGCCGCCGCTCGCGCCACGCCCCCCGTTGCGCCCCTCGGCGGGCTTTGCGTCGTCCGGCTCGACCCACCGCACGCCGCCCTCCATGCCGGCCTCGTCGCCGCCCTGCAGCCCCAGGCCCACGGGCAGGTCCGCATGGCCGCCGCCGCGCCCGCCGATGCTGTCCAGGCGCCGCTGCAGGTCGGCGAGCAGCCCTTCGGTCTGCTGGCGCGCGCTGGCCGCCTGCTCTTGGTCGCGGCGCAGGTTGGACCGCTCGGATTCGAGCGCCGAGTTGATGCGCTGGTCGATGGAGTTCTCGCGCTGGCGCAGCCGCTGGTTCTCTTCACGCTGCGACTTGTTGTCCGAGAGCGCGGTCTGAAGCTCGGTGCGCAACTGCTTCACTTGGGCAACGAGCGTCGCCACGGTGTCGCGCGGGGTGTCGCCTTCGATGCCCAGCGCCTTCATTTCCTCGGGCGTGAGCTGGGCGCCGTTGTCCGCCGCGGGTGGCGCCGTGCCGCCTCCACCCGAGAACAGCCGGATACCGGCGAACAGCACCAGGATGGCGACAGGGATCATCAGCCACTTGAGCAGGCCGTTACTGCGCATGGCGGGCCTCCTTGGCGTTCTCGTCGCCGTCCGGCTGCGGCAGATGCACGGCAGGGTCGAAGCGGTGAATCGCCGGCAGCAGCGACTGCGCGAGGCCGCGGCCGCGCGTGACCAGGTACAGCACGGTCGTGTCCTCGGTCGTGCCGCGCGGGCCCAGCGCCTCGTGCTGGAAGGTGGCGGTGAGGAAATCGCCTTGCAGCACGCGCGGGTCGAGCGCGACCCAGTCGGCGCCGGTGTTGGTGAGGCGCACGGCAGTCACCCATTGGTCTTCCAGGCGCCACGACGCGAGCACGGCCGCGCGCACCGGCAGCGTTGGCATCAGTGTGTCCAGGTCGAGGTCGCGGGGAAGGTTGACCCGCATGACGCCCGGAAGCGGCTCGACGGTGCGCAGCGGTGCGTAGAGGTTCTGCGCGGCGAAGCGCGTCAGCACGACAGGGACCGGAGTTTCGCGCCGCGCGGTCCGCGCACCTGCCTGGCCCTGGGCGCGTGCCGGGGCCTCGGCACTGTCGGCCTGCTCGCCATAGCGTCCCGGTGCGCTGTCACCCTCGACGATGCGCACCGGCTCCAGCTCGGCTTCCCCGTCCTTGGGCGGTTCGGCTGCGATGTCCAGCAGGATCAGCGCGCCCGTGTCGGCGTCCTGCAGTTGCAACCGCGTGGGCTCGATCGGCTCGCTGGCACGCAGGTACACCGCGCCGCCCGCACTCTGCACGCGCAGGCGTTTGCCCACGCCTGCGGGCACGCCCACGCGCACGTTCCGGTCGATGAATACGATGCGTTCCTGACCGACCTTCAGCGGCACTGCCAGTGGCATGCGTTCCCAACGCAGGATCTCCACCGCCTGGGCGACGGGTGCCGCGGCCACGGCCAGTAGCCCCAGCAGCGCGAGTACAGGATGCTTCATGGGGTGTTTCCTCCTTGAGGCGCTTGCGGATTCAGGTCACTCGGCGCCGGGCGCGCCGGCTCCGGTGCACTGATGCGCTGGGGCGCGCCTTCGTAGCAGTCCAGCGCCAGGCCGAACGGGTTGCGGGCGGGATCGACGTCCACCCGCGTGACCTTGATCGGATAGCGCACCAGGGCGCGTTTGACCTGCTCGGCGCCGTAGTACTCGTCCGCCGTGATGTCCAGCGTCACCACCCAGTCGCGATCGGATACGGTGCGCACGCGCGCCGTGGGGTCGTCGCCATAGCCGCGGCCGGGAATCTCGTAGATGCCGCGCACGCGCTGACGCAGCTCGCCCGTGGAGCGGCGGTAGTCATAGTCCGCCCGCAGGAAGGCCTGGCAGGACGGGGTGAGGTACGGCGAGAGCGTATGGAGGTTGCGCGAGTAGTCTTCTTCGCCATTGGTCGGCCAGCGGTTCAGCGTCTGGAACACGTAGAACGTGAACGCATAGACCGATTCGGGCGGCACTTCCCACCACTTGCGGGTACTGCCAGAGCGCAGGTCGGGCGGGACGTGGATGGTCAGGTCGCGCGGCGCGCTCCACCAGCCGCCGCCCATGACCAGGGCGACAATGACCAGCGCGCCCGCGCCCAGGCGCAAGGTCTTGATGTGCGCCTGCAGGTGGGCGATCTCGTTCTTGAAGCGGCTCATCGCATGCTCCTGCGGGTGGACCAGAAGCCCGAGCGCGAGATCAGCACGTGGCCGCCCACCCAGCCGGCCATCAGCGGATGGCGCGTTGCGATGCGCCACTGCAACTGTCGATACAGCCAGGTGTCGGGGCGCCCACGCTTGAGGCGGCGCAGGATGCCGCCGCCGATGAACACGCCCAAGGCCACGCCCAGGACAACGAACGTCGGTGCGATGGCGATCGTGCGGAACACCCACGAAAGCGGCGCGCCGACCAGCAGGCCGGCCGCGCCGGACAGGCCGCAGCAGATCCACAGCTCGTCGGCGGTGAGGCCGCGCACGACCACGGGATGGCGGTTGAGCCGGTGCGGAAGGAACGTGACCGTCCCGTCCGCACGGACGTGCTGCTGCTCGGACATACCGGCCTCGCTTACAGGATGCCGGTGGCTTCGGTGAGCAGCCAGATGCCGATCACGAGCAGCACGGCGCCGATGGCGACCGTGAGGCCGAATTGGCCCCACGTCTTGCGGCCGGTGTGGATCTCCGCGTAGGTGCCGTAGGCGTGGTAGCAGACGCCGATGAACATCGACGCCACCACCAGCAGGGCCACGAGCATGATGATGTCGTAGCCGTAGTTGCGGATGGTCTCCATGATGCCGTTGCCGGTGCCGCGCGTCGGGTTCTCCAACTGCGGCAGACCTTGCGCGAACGACAGTGCGGGCAGCGCGGCGGCGCCCAGGGCCACGGCGGCGCGCTGGGCAAAACGGGAAGTGAGGTTGCGGTTGTGCATGGTCGGGCCTTTCATGTCAGGACAGGAGGAAGAAACTCAGGACGAGGTACATCGCGACGAAGCGGATGCAGACGCCGAGGAACTGGCGCTGGTTGAGGCGGCTCTCGGACCACCCCACATAGGCCGTTCGGATGGCCCAGACGCCCCACACGAGCAGGACCGCGAACACGACGCCGACCAGGACGGTCGCCATCGCGGAAGGCGCGATACCGCTGTTGGCTTGAAATGCCGAGACCTGGGCGCCGTTCATTGCTCGCCCTCCGCAGTCGTCTTCGGCGATGGCGAAGCGGCCCGCTCGGTGCGGTAGTCGCCGGCCAGTTCGGAGGGGTCGCGCGGCTGAGCGCGTGATGGCGTCAGGTGGAACTGGATGCCGGCGCGCACGCGCGCCAGGTCAGCCAGCAGCCGTGGGTAATCGAAGTGGTAGCGCTCGCCCGGCTGGATGGGGGCATGCGCGGCGCTGTCCGCGACGGTGCGTTCCAGCGCGTCGAGCTGGCGCAGCGCGGCGACCAACTCCTGGCGCTGCGCCGGGGACTCGGCCAATGCCATCGGGGACTGGCCCAGCACGAGGGCCGTCACGAAACAAGTGGGCACGCCGCGATGCGCGGCGCGCAGCCAGATCGAAGCCACCATCGCGCCATTCCTGTGTGATCAGCAATGGGTTGATCGTGGAGATCAGGGCTGTTTCAGGCCGCAAACAATAGGAACTGGCGGACGACCGGATTGGGCATGCTGCGAGCGAACCTACAAAAGCACGGGTCGCGCTTCGATTATTGCGTTTTTCGAGTATTTCGAATATGATCGGCTCTGCAACCGTTTTCGCTTAGGAGCTACCCATGACCACCGCCACTGCCCAATCCAAGATGACCCTTCCCGCCGCGGGAGAGGTGAAGGCAGCCGTCCAGGGTCAACGTGCCTTGGCGGCTTACCTCGCAACCCAGTTCGAGACGCAGCACATCCAGATCTTTGATGACCACAAACAGGCTCATCAGGTGGAACTGCCTACCTCGGCTTTACGCCTGCTGGTCGACATCCTGGCCGAGTTGGCCGATGGCAATGCAGTAAAGGTGGTGCCCGTCCATGCAGAGCTGACGACCCAAGAGGCGGCGGACTTGCTCAACGTGTCCCGTCCCCATTTCGTCAAGCTGCTCGAAGATGGGGTGTTGGCATTTCATCGCACCGGCAAGCACCGCAGGGTGAGGTTCGCCGATCTGATGCAGTACAAGGAAGCGCGCGAGCGCGCCAGTGAGCAGGCGATGGCCGAACTCGCTCAGCAGTCGCAAGAGTTGGGAATGGGATACGAATGAGGCATTCCCCATTCACCGCCGTCTACGACGCGTGCGTTCTATATCCCGCGCCACTGCGGGATTTCCTGATGTGGCTCGGCCTGTCTGGCCGCTTCCGGGCGCGGTGGAGCCAAGCCATTCATGAGGAGTGGAAACGCAACCTGTTGATCAACCGCCCCGATCTCACCCGGGTTCAGGTCGACAGGACGTCGGATCTCATGGACCGGGCAATTCCGGACGGCTTGGTGGAGGGCTACGAAGCGCTCGTGGCAGGCCTGACATTGCCCGATCCGGACGACCGGCACGTCCTGGCTGCGGCGATTCGCTGCGGTGCGAGCGTGATTGTGACGTTCAACGAACGGGATTTCCCGAACGATCTGCTGGCTCCGTACGGCATCGAATCGCAGCACCCCGATGAGTTTGTGGACAACCTACTGGATCTGGACGCGGCCGCCGTGGTGTCGGCTGCGCAGCGCCAGCGTGCCCAACTCAAGCATCCGCCGATCGAGGTGGACCGCTATCTCGAAATCCTGCTGCGCCAGGGCCTTGTGCAAACGACCAAGGTGCTGGCGACCTATCGCACCATTCTCTGACCCGCCGAGAGCCACGGATGACCAAGAATCCTTCATCAGACGCCACTTTGCCGAAAGGCATCCATCGAAGCTGGAAGCTGCCGGACACGTCGCTGGGCGCCCTGTGGGATTCCATCGTCATGGACGAAGCTCTCAAGAAGCAGTTGCTGTCACAGGCGATCGTCAACTTCACGGTGCGCCCCAAGGTGGAGCGCACGGTACTCCCCCTGCACGGCGTGATCTTGTTGGTCGGCCCGCCGGGGACTGGGAAGACCTCCTTGGCACGGGGCTTGGCGCATCGTGTGGCCGAATCTTTTTCTTCTGCGAAGTTTCGATTGCTGGAAGTAGAGCCTCACACGCTGACGAGCTCTGCAATGGGAAAGACTCAACGCGCCGTGGCAGACCTGTTCTCGCAATCGATCGCAGAATCCGCAGCGGCGGGCCCGACGATCGTCCTTCTGGACGAGGTCGAAACGCTTGCGGCTGATCGAGCCAAGCTCAGCCTGGAAGCCAACCCGGTTGATGTGCACCGGGCCACCGACGCGGTGTTGGTGCAGTTGGACATGTTGGCCGAACGCAACCCGCATCTGCTGTTCGTGGCCACCAGCAACTTCCCACAGGCCGTCGACAGTGCCTTCCTATCTCGTTGCGACATGGTGATGGAGGTGCCACTGCCCGGCAAGGATGCCTGCAAGCAGATCCTGGTGGACTGCCTGAATGGCCTGGCAAAGACATTTCCGGGGATTGGCAAGCTTTCCTCGGCTCACCAGTTCGACGCGTGCGCTGGCGAGTGCGTCGGATTGGATGGTCGGGCCATTCGCAAGGTCGTAGCCAACGCCCTCGCGGCCGACCCGCAAGTGGCTATCGATCCGAACAAGCTTTCCGTAGAGCACCTGCGCAGTGCGATACGACAGGCAACGCAAATGCGCCTTCAAGGAGGGAAGCAAAAATGACCACCGTTGTCAGCCGGACGTTTCGCAGCTCGCCGCACCGCGATGCGTTGCAGACGTGGGATGCCATTGTCGAACTGCTCACTCAGGGCAAGGACGGCACGGCTCGCTCTGAACTCAGGGCCGTGGCGGGCGTGGCCGCCAGCTTGATCGCCGACCAGGCACCCAAGAGCGCGCCCATCGTTGCGACATGCGATGGACCACGGACCAGGATCTACTGCCTCTTCGACGAAGACGCGATCGATGGTGATGATGCCAACGAAGAAGTCTTGGGGTTCGAGCCGTTGAAGGGAGACTGGGGAGTCTCGCTGCCGTGTCCGAAGGAGCAGCTCGGCTGGGTGCAAACCGCGCTCAAAAAGCACAGTTCTCGCATCATTGCACGGGACTTGAGCCAAGGAATTGCCACGCAGGCGCAGGCCGATGCTGGACAAGCGCTGTCGCTCGACCTCGGAGGTTTCCTCAAGTCATGAGCACCGTCGCCACCTACTCGTACACGCACTCGGTTACCTATGTGACCGACAACATCCTCAAGAGCTTGAAAGACATCATCCTGCTCAGTGGGCTGGACCCCGAGCACTTCGCGGATCGCTGGGAGAGCAATACCCGAGCCATCAAGACGTGGCTCGGGACCGGTGATCTGCGCAAGGTGATTCTGGAGATCTACAACCCGGCAACCGACAAACTCGTGACCCGATGGGATATCGACATCGTGTATGGGTGGTCCGATGGCGACGGCAGCTTCTGGACGGATACCGAGCAGTTGAAGTACGCGATCAAGAAAGCTGGGCTGCTGCCATCGCAGGCCAAGTACAAGTTAATGCTCGATACAAAGCCAGGGCGGCCTGATGTGGAGGGGTGGAGCAAAGGAAGTTATCGCTCGACGGATGGAATGGTCAAGCAGAGCCTAGGCTCGACTGTCGAACACAGCGGCCTGGCGGGTCAGGCCGGATATTGGAGGCAACGCTGATGCTGTCGATCGATGAAGCTTTTCGCAAGTTCAAGTCGCGTCTGGAACTCAACGAACGCGAACAGAAGAATGCCTCGCAACGCCAGAACGAAGTGCGGGACTACCTGCAGACCAAGTTCGGCATTGCGCGCAGCTTCCTGACCGGGTCCTATGCTCGATACACGAAGACGAAGCCGCTCAAGGATATCGACATCTTCTTCGTGCTGAAGGACTCGGAGAAGCATTACCACGGCAAGGCCGCATCGGTAGTGCTGGATGATTTCCACTCTGCATTGGTGGAGAAATACGGTTCGGCGGCCGTGCGCAAACAGGCGCGCTCGATCAACGTGGATTTCGGTGTTCACATCGACGCGGAGGACAACACGGACTACCGGGTGGTCAGCGTGGATGCGGTGCCCGCATTCGACACCGGCGACCAGTATGAGATCCCCGATACGGCGTCCGGAAAGTGGATCAAGACGGACCCGGAGATCCATAAGGACAAGGCGACCGCAGCGCACCAAGCCTATGGCAATGAGTGGAAAGGTCTCGTGCGCATGGTGAAGTACTGGAACAACAATCCCAAGCACGGCGATCAGAAGCCGGTGAAGCCCTCGTTCCTGATCGAGGTAATGGCCCTTGAGTGTCTTTACGGCGGCTGGGGAGGATCGTTCGATCGCGAGATCCAGTCGTTCTTTGCCACGCTTGCCGATCGTGTTCATGACGAGTGGCCGGATCCCGCCGGACTTGGCCCGGCGATCAGCAACGATATGGATGCCGCGCGCAAGCAGCGCGCGCAGCAGCTGCTGTTCCAGGCGAGCCAGGACGCAAGCATCGCCATCGACCACGCGCGTCGTGGTCGCAATATCGAAGCGCTTCGCGCCTGGCGCGCACTGTTTGGCCCCAAGTTCCCACTGTCCTGATTCCATCGGCTTCCATACACGTCCCATCGAGGTACAGCATGTCCCAGTGGTCGCTTTCCCAGCTCCTGTCGTCCCTGCATGAAGACATCCAGCAGCGCTTGTCCGTAGTACGCAAGACCTTCGGTCACCCGGGTACGAAGGGGGATGCGAGCGAGAACGTCTGGATCGACATGCTGGATACCTATCTGCCCAAACGGTACCAGGCGGCGAAGGCGCATGTGGTGGACAGCCTGGGGAACTTCAGCCAGCAGATCGATGTGGTGGTGTTTGATCGGCAATATTCGCCTTTTATCTTCACCTACGAGAACGAGACGATCATTCCAGCCGAAAGCGTGTACGCCGTGTTCGAGGCCAAGCAGACGGCTGACGCGGGGCTTGTGGCCTATGCCCAGGAGAAGGTCGCCAGTGTGCGCAGGCTGCACCGCACGAGCCTGCCGATCCCGCACGCTGGCGGGACCTACCCAGCGAAGCCGTTGATTCCGATTCTGGGTGGCTTGCTCACCTTCGAGAGCGAATGGAGTCCTGCATTGGGCCCATCCATGGACAAGGCGCTGAACGCAAACCTCACCGAGGGGCGTCTGGACATCGGATGCGTTGCCGCCCACGGGCACTTTTTCTATGACCAAGCCAGCGGCGCGTACAGCTACACCAACGAAAACAAGCCGGCGACCGCGTTTCTTTTCAAGCTGATCGCGCAGCTTCAGTTCAGTGGAACGGTCCCCATGATCGATGTGGAGGCTTACGGTCAGTGGTTGACCAAGTGAGGGGTCGCTGTGGCAAGCATACGTTCGGAGTACCACCGGTTCCTGGCGCACTTGACGCAGCGGCACGTGCACGACGACGTGCGCCGGCTGGCGCACCTGGTGCTCGATCACCTGCAGCCACTGGCCGAGGTCGGTGCTGCACGCCGGGGGCGCTCCACGCGCTTGGCGCCGCTGGCCATCGCGCATCTGGCGCAGATGCCTGTCGCCTACGACGGGGACGCGCGCGGCCCCGAAAACGGGCCGGCGCTCGGGCGACTGCACCAGCTCGAAGTCGGGCCGTTTCGAGGATTCATGCGGCAGGAGACGTTCGACCTCAGCCATGACATCACCTTGGTCTACGGTGCCAACGGCACCGGCAAGAGCAGCTTCTGCGAAGCCTTGGAAGTGGCGATGCTCGGTTCGATCAGCGAAGCGCAGGCCAAGCGGGTCGACCAGCGGACGTACTGCAACAACGCTCGCCTGCGCCGCCACATCGCGCCAGTCCTGTCGTCTACGGCGGCGGGCGAGGCGCAGGCCGTCCAGCCCGACGAAGCTGAGTATCGCTTCTGCTTCATCGAGAAGAACCGCCTCGACGATTTCGCCCGAATCGCCGCGCGGACCCCGAGCGATCAGCGCCAGCTCATCGCCACCCTGTTCGGCGTGGACCAGTTCAGCGAGTTCGTGCGCGGCTTCAACCCCTCGCTCGATCAGGACCTGATGCTTGCCGGCGTGCAGGCGGCGCAGCTGGCGCAGCGTCGCCTGCAGTTGGCGAACTCCGAACAGACCATCGCCGCCTACCCGCAGAAGATCGCAGCGGTCGAGGGCCTGGAACAAGCTTTGGCGCAGCGCATGTCACCTGGCGCGACCTATCAAACCTGCGTGGACTGGCTGCTGGGTACGCCGCAGCAGCAAGGACGGCTACCGTATGTCCAGGCTCAGCTGGACGCCAACCCGCCTGCCATTCACGAGGTGACCCAGGCCCGCCTGCAAGCGTTGCTGGCAGAGGCCTACCGCGTCCAGGGACTGTGGCAAGCGTCTTCCGCGCAACTCGCGGCCCGCGCCGGCGAGGTGTCGTACGCGAAGCTCTACGAGGCCGTGCAAGCGTTGGCGGACGGGGCGACCGCGTGTCCGGCATGTGGAACCGAACTGGCCGCCGTGGCGCAGGACCCGTTCGCCAGGGCGCGAATGGGCCTGGAGCAGCTCGCGCAACTGGCCGTCCTGCAGCAGCAGGAGGCCGGGCATCGGACACAGTTGAGCGAGGCGGTCCGAGCGCTGTGTGACGAAATGCGCCGCGTGGTGGCGGCGGCTGGGGTCGCTTGTCCTGCCGAATCGCAGGCCGCGGGCCTGCCACTGCTGCCTCCCACGTCGGCGGGCAATTGGCTCGGCGGCGGGGTGAATGGGGACCAGCGCGCCTGGCAAGCCCTCTTACGGATCGCACAGATCATCGAAGGCTTCGACGCGCAGGCGCGCGACGTGAATGCCCAGCGCGGCGCGATGGCCCAGGAGCGGGACCGCCTGCAACAGCATCAGCTGGAGATCGAACGGCTGCGGACCATGCGCACGACTGCGGATCAGGAGCTGGCGGCCGCCCGCCAAACCGTGGCCCAATTCGACGACGCGAACCGCGGCCTGATCCAGGCGGCCACGGACGAAATGCCGGTGGTGGTGCACCATCAGCGGGTCAAGGCCGCCTACGACGGTTTCCTGCCCGAGATTCAGGCATACCTGACCGCTCTGCCGGGGTTCTGCTACAGGGGCTGGGAGACCAAGCCCGCCATCTCTACAACGCATTCAACCGGGCCGATCCGCCCGGCGATCTGCTGCACGCGCTGTGGTTGCCCGTGGCCGAGAACGGCAAGATCGAGGTGGAGTTCGCCGGCGAGCCGGGCGCGCGCTACGACGCGTTGATCGTCTTCAGCGAAGGGCACATCAAATGCCTGGGCCTGGCGATTCTGCTTGCCAAGAACCTCGCGCAGGGCTGCCCCGTGGTCATATTCGATGACGTCGTCAACGCGATCGACGACGACCATCGCGATGGCATCTGGCGTACCTTCTTCGAGGACGGTTTGCTCCACGGCAAGCAGGTTATCCTCACCTCGCACGCAGAGGAGTTCCTGCACCGCATCCAGCAGGAGTTGGGCGTGCGCCGCGCCGCGGCCATTAAGCGCTACAAGTTTCTCCCGCATCAGGGAGAGCACGAACTGCGGGTCGACAGCGACCCGCCAGCGAAGAACTATGTTCTTCTGGCCCAGCAGGCGTTGGCGGCTGACGAGAAACGCGAGGCACTGCGTCAGGCCCGGCCGGCGCTGGAGAGTCTGACGGACCGCCTGTGGACGTGGCTGGGTCGGCGGGCGGACGGCCGGATCGACATCAAGCTGAGCGGGCCCCGCGCGCCTTGGGAGCTGAACAATAAATGCACCAAGTTGCGGTCGGCCGTCGAGCGTATCGCGGCGCAACATGCGGGTGCGCCGGATGCCGTAGGGGCGTTGGTCCGGCTGCTCAATGTCAGCGGTACGAGTATTGAATGGGGTTACCTCAATAGCGGTGTGCACGACGCTCAGCGCGATCATGAGTTTGATCGGGCGACGGTAAGAACGGTCGTCGAGGCGGTTACGGCGTTGGATGCTGCTCTTGATACCCTGCAGAACCGATGAACGGCACACGGCTTTGCAGAGCCGTGCCGCCCGTGTCACCTCATAAGTACTTCTTGAAGCTGCCTGCGGTCAGGCTGACTGCCATCCCCAGCAACGCCGCGCTGGGCAGCAGGATGACCAGAGGATGCACCGATATGGGCAGAGCGAGATAGGTGGCCCAAGGCAGCACGGCCAACGGCATCAGGCTGGCCTTCGCGCGGTGGTAGATGAAGCCGGATTCGCGGCCCGCGCCGAACCGGCGCACATCCCGTCGCACCAGGCCGTCAATCAGGCCGACGAATGCCGCCGTGAGGATCAGCGGCAGCGTGAGCACCAGGACCAGCAGGCGCACCAGGAAGGTGAGCGTCGTGAAGGCCGCAGCGATCAGGTAGCTTTCGGCCCAGACATAGACTTGGCTGATGTAGTAGCGGAAGTTGCGGCTCTGCCCGTGGCTGGGCGCGCGGACGCGCTCGGCGGTCTGGCTCATGCGCTCCAGCAACCCCGAGCGCACGAACACCCACTCGTACCCGGTATCCACCAACTCGTGCGCCGTGCGCCCGGGCTCCTGTACCACCACGCTGCGCGTGAAGTGGTTGGACAGGTGCCCGAGTTCGTACCGCAGCATCTGCTGGGAGTGGCGCCAGCCCTGGTCCTTCCAGAACAGGTGCATGCCGGCGCACTCCACCACGATCGAGAACAGCAGCGAGCCAATGAGCACCCCGAGCAGCCGGAACGGTAAGGTGATGGTGCCGACGATCAAGCCTTGGCGATGGTTCTGCTCCCGCTGCGCGGTCGAGGCGGCATCCTTCATGGCACGGCCTCGTTGCCCGCGCCATCGTCGGCGCCGGTGGCCACCGCGCCGGGCTCGGCCGCAGCGGCATCGTCCAGCAGGTCGTCGGGCAAGGCCGCATCCTGCAAGGCCGACGAGCTGGTGAACTCCCACCACTGCGTGGCCTCGCTGTAGCTCTGGCGCATGTACCCGGCCAGTTGCTGCAGGTCCGCCGGCATCACTTCATCCGGGTCCGGCGCCGGCAGCGGCATACGCACCTTCCAGAGCTGGCCGCCCTGCAGCAGCGCGAAGCACTGGCCCTTGGGCAGGCCGACGACGTGTGACGGCTCGATCATCGGCACGCTGGCCATGCTGATGCGGTCCTGGGTGTTCGACGTGAAATCCGTCGCGCCGCGGATGTCTGAGCTGTCCGTCGCGCCCGAGACGATGGTGGTTGTATAGACCTCGACCTTCGGCAACTGCCTCGTCAGCAGTTCCGCGGTGGCCGTCTCGCGCACGCGCAACATGAATAAATTGTTGAAATTCCCGATCACTTGGCCGGCCTTCGCGCGATTTCCGATGCGGGCCTCGATGTCCGAGAGCGTCTGCGTGTACGCCGTGACTTGCAGGCCGGCACCGCCGCCCTTGTTGATGAGCGGGATGAATTCATCGCCCATCAGTTCATTGAATTCGTCCGCGTGCACGTTGATCGGCACGCGAGCGCCAGCCACTGCGCCGGGCAGGCCATCGTCGATTCCGTGCTTGTAGATGTGTCCGGCCACCGAAACCAGGTCAGAGAACATCGAATTGCCGACCGCTGCGGCGACCTCGGCGTCAGACAACGCATCCAGACCCACATAGACGATGGCCCGCTTTCGGATGACCTGCATCCAGTCGAAGATCGGGCGCGGGTCGGCCAGGTCGGAGTAGTTCGGCGCCAGGAGCTGGGCGATCTTGCCGCTCGTGAGCTTTTCCAGCAGCGGCAGCAGCGATGCAACGATCTTGTCGAAGTAGGTCTTGTCGTAGCGCACCGCCGAGCGCAGGCCATCGAGCACAGGGTCGTAGTTGCGCGCCTGGGAGAGGTATTGCTCCAGCGCCACCACACGCTTCTCGCGCCCGATCATGTTCCTTGGGATGTTCTTCTCGTTGAGCTTGGCCTCGATCTGGACGATCACCTCCCAGGCCTTGGGCTCCGTCTTGGCAAAGTAGTGCTGGGCGTACTCAATGAACAGCGCGTCGATGTTGATGACGTGGCGCTGGATCAGCATGTAGTCCGAGCGCTGCCCCAGTTCCACCAGGGCGCGGGCGATGATGTTCACGAAGCGCCATGCGAACTCGCGGAACGCCGCGCTGTTGCCTTCGCCGGAGAGCTGCCCCGCGATGCGTGTCGCCACTTCCGAGATCCGACCGAAGCGGCCCACGGCGTTGTAGCGGGCGCTGATTTCCGGCCAGCCCAAGTGGAAGATGTAGAACTCGCCTTCGCGGCCAGCGCGCTGGGCTTCGACGTACATCCGTTTCAAGAGATCGGCATCCCCCTTGGGGTCGATGACGATGACGACCTCATGCTCGCCGGCAGCATTCCTGCGGCGGATGTCCTGCGTGACGAACAACTCGGCCAGGCGCGTCTTGCCCACCCGCGTGGTGCCCAGCACCAGCGAGTGCCCGACGCGCTCGCCCAGCGGCAGGCTGACGTCCACTTCGTCGGGCTCGATGCCGTGCAGCCTTGGCAGGCCGCCGACAGGCGGCAACGGGCGCACGGGGTTGAAAGGCGCGTCCCAGCCGGTGAGCTTCGGCAGGCGCGAGAGCGGCAATGGCGCGAATTCCAGCCGTTCCTCCAGGCGCCTGGTCAGCCGGTAGGCCGGCGTCGGCTCGACGTAGCGGCGGAACTCGGGCCGGTACGTCTGCATCAGCCGATGCGTGTGCTTCTGCTCCCAGAGAAAGCCGCGCCCCACGAATAGGCGCTGCTGGCTGACCGGCACGTCCTTGCTGGTCATCACGTAACGCGGCAGACGGCGGATGTTGCGCCGGTAGCGCAGGATGATGCGGGCATCGCGGTAGCGGATCGCGCCGTAGGCGCCGAACGCCAAGGCGCTGCCGATGCCCATGGCCGGGCTCAGCGCGAGCGACCATGGGGCCACCAGGCACAGAAACGCGGCGCCTGCACACGCCGCGACGGTGTATAGCTCCACCGCTGGGCGTAGCAGAACCTCGACCGGCTGTTTGCCCGACATGGCTTCATTGCTCGATGCCGGTGGCCGTGATCAGCGCCGGGTAGTGCCGCAGGCCCAGGCGATCGGCCAGGTCGTCGCCGGCCACGGGCGCGAGCGGCACGCCCGGCACCAGGGCGCGCAGCCGCGCCAGGCCCTGCGCGGTCTCGACGTTGACGACCAGGCCGACCGCGCCACGTTCGCGCAAAGCGGCGGCGCGGCGCTGCAACCAGGCCCGGGAAGCCTCGTCGTCGCCGATGACCACGAACGGCCGCAGGCCGGGCGCTTCGATCACCCGTCGCGCGACGGTGCCGGGCGTGAGCTTGGCGCTGCGCACCGGCAGCATCGCGGCTTCGTCCGCCCGTGTGGCAGGAACCTGGGGCGTCGGGATGGACGGCCGCGCCGGTGCGTTGGCGCGCGGCTGGAGATTCAGGGCTTCGTAGTACGGCAATGCCGACGTGCCGCCACGGTCCTCGACAACGATCAGTGGCTCGCCGGCACGCGAGGCCAGCGGCAGGCCTGACAGCAGCATGAGTAGGCCCGTGAACGCGAGATGGGCGGGATGGGGTTTCGTCATGGGGAGGTCTCCTGGCGCGCCGCGAGGACCGCGGCGGCTGGTCGCGTGCCCTGCACGCGGGCAAGGTGGCGCGACACGCTGCGCCGATAGCGGGCGGCGGGCTCGCCGCCTGCGGGGCGGTGGTAGCGGCCGATCGCCAGCAGCCAGTCCTCGCCGGGGGTGTGCTGCTCCTTCAGGATCTCGGCGGCAACGGCCAGGTTGCGATACGGATCCAGCAGGTCGCACGCGCCGGTAAAGCGGTGCTTGTGGTAGCCGAGGTTGATCTGGCCCAGGCCCGCATCAATGCGCGTGTGCGGCGTGGCGCGCATCGCCTGCTGCAGGCCAGCGCAGGCGTCGGCGCGCGTGGCGAAGCGGCGCGACTGGCCGGCGACGTTGAGGGACCACGGCCACGGCACCAGGCGCCCGTTGCGCCGGATGCCGCTCTCCTGCAAGGCCACGGCGTAGAGCACGGTCGAGGGGATGCCTGCGCGCTGGGCGGCAAGCTGGTAAGCCGGTGGCGGAACCTCCTGGGCCAGGGCGGCAACGGCATACAGGCCGGCAGTGAGCACCAGTGCGCGCAGGGGCATGGCTACGGCTGGCGCTGCCATTGGCCGTTCACTTCGCGCACGGCGGCGGGCAGATCGCCGGGCAGGCCCAGTGACAGCCAGCGGCCGCCGTCGTGGTTGAGCGTGATGCTGCCGGCGCGCACGCGCGCCGGGTCGATCTGCGCGCGCTTGGCCCAGTCGCGGATGCGCGCGTCATCCTGGCGGCTGCCCACCATGTACAGGTCGAACTCCGCGCCCGAGGATTGCAGGCGCTGCACGAGCTGTCCGCAGGCTGCGCAGCCGTCCTTGACGAACACCGCCATGCGGCCGCTGCCGCGCAAGGGACTGCTGGATGGGCCGGCGCCCGGCTTGTCGTCGGGCAGGTTCACGCGCTGCATCCCCGGATTCAGGCGCTGCCAGGCCTCGTCGTAGGCGCGCTGGTAGGCGAGCAGCTTCTCGACGCGGCGCGCTTCCACCTGCACCTGCAGTTCCGCATAGCGGCGCCGTTCTTCGTCCGTGCGAGCTTCGATGCCCAGGGCGGACAGCGGGTCCAGGTTGGGCGAGTAGATACCCAGCGGCCCATCCATCAGCTCGCGGTAGCGTGCCCATTCTTGTGGCTGCAAGCCCCATTCGGTTGCCACCCGGTCGTCCAGCACGCGGGCGGCCAGCGGGCGCTCCTGGCTCTGTGCGTTGCGCGCCGAGGTCGTTGCGGGCTGCTGCGCCCAGGCGGGCCATTGCGACGACGCCACCAGGACCGCGAAAAGGAGGATCGACGGCTTCATGGGGTGCTCCGGTCAGGGAATCGCCACGCGGCGGGTCTGGTTGCCGGCCTGGAACACTGCGGTGTTGCCCTCGATCGCCTGCAGGCGCCACGGGCCGACCGCATCCCCGGGCAGCAGCACCTGAAGTTGGGCGGGCGTGAAGTCCCCGATGCTCGGCGCGACGGACACGCTGCGCTGGCCGGCGCGCAGTTCGGCGCCGACGACGCGGAATGGCAGCGGCGGCAGCTCGGTCTTGGAGGCGGCGGACGTGCGCGATGCGCGCCGCTGGGCGGGTGCGGTGGCACGCGCGGCGGCTTGGCGCGCCTTGATCTGCTCGACCTCCGCGCGCAGCGCCTGGAGGTCGTCGGCCGCTGCGTAGCCACTGAGAGATTTCTCGACCTGGGCCGCGCGTGCTTCCAGAATCTGGCGGGTGTCTTTGAGGTCAGCGTCCGTCGCGACGGCCGGGCGCTGCTGGATGGCCTCGATCGTCTCGGCCAAGCCAGTTGCCTGCGCTTCCAGGCGTTGCAGGCGGGAATCCAGCCGCTCCTGGTCGGCCTGGTCGCTGAGGGCCTGGTAGCCCAGGGCCGCCAAGACGCTGAGGAAGATCAACCAGAGCCACATCAGGCTCTGCACCACCACGGCGGCGGTCGATCGCTGGGCAGGTTGCGGGGCGTTCATGGCTGGCCTCCCGAAACCATGGGTGCCAGCGGGAACGTCTGCACCGCCTCGGTGGCGGGTGGCTCGGATGGGGACTCGGCGACCGCGCGATCGCCGGGCCGCTCGAAGCAGATTTGCCGTGCGCGGTCATCCGCGTGCAGTTCCCAGGCCGGGCCAGCCAGCGTGAGCAGCGCATCGCGCAAGGTCATGGGGCCGAGGTGCAGGTGTACCGCCGGCAACGGCAGCGCGTACAGCTCGATCACGGCATGCGCGGTCTGGCACAGGCCATAGCCGCTGCGTTTGAGCACGTGCCGAAGCCCATCCCCGACCGTGGCGCGGGCATCCTCGGGCATGGACACGTCGATGGTCTGCAACAACAGGTCGCGCTGCGCCGCCATGGGTGCCAGTTCGACCAGTGTGTAGCGGGCGTAGCGCACGACCGGGATGTACTCGGAAGCCTCGGGTTCAGGCGCGGCCAAGACTTCCGCGATGGTGTCGGGCGCGACCGGCGCAGTCGTCGTCGCGCAGCCACCGGCCAGCACCGACCACAGCAGGCCGAGAAATCCCGCCAGAAGGCGGCGTTCGGGATAGTGAAACCACGGTGGAGAGGGGCACATAGCTCGGCGTCCTGAAACATCCAGCCCTCACCATCGCCGCTCAGGCCGCGAGCGGCAGCAAACAATGCGAACCAGGCAGCGTCCGATTTACCGGGAGCGGCAAAAAAAACGGCCCCGAAGGGCCGTAAGTGGAACGTGTCATGCGGCGACAAGCTGCCGGGCCAGTGCGACCTCGACGGAATCACCGTCCTGGTTCAGGACATCGAGCCCGGATTCGGGCACGTCGCCCGAGGTGGACTGCGAGACCATGATCTTCTTGGCCATCAGCTCCAGGCAGGTCATCTGCGAGGAACCGGCGTAGCCGAGGTAGATCACACGCACGGGCTGCTTCTGCCCGATGCGCCAGGAGCGGCGTGCCGCCTGCTGGAGCGAGTACACGTTGTAGCCCGACTGCATGAACACGATCGTCGGGAACTCCAACAGGTCCAGCCCCGTCTTGACCAACTCGGGGTTGGTGATGAGCACGTCGATGCCACGGTCCAGTTGCTCGGCGATCCAGTCTTCGCGGCGGCTGGCATCCACGCTCGCGCGCAGCACCGCCACCTTGAAGCCTTCCTGCTCCAGCAACACCTTCAGGCGCGACGTGGTGTCGCGCGTGCCGGTATAGACCGTGTAGGCCAGGACCTTGCGGCCCTGCGCCTTCTCCTCTTTGCAGATGTCGATCAGCTCACGCTCCTTGGGGCTGATCTCGAACTCGTTGAACTGAGCCGGGACAAACGCCAAGGTGTTGCGCGTGCGCGGATGCACCACGGTCTCCGACCGGAAGCAGCAATCCGGCCAGGCCAGCAGCACGTTGAGGACCACACCCAGCAAGGTCGTATCGCGTCGCGCCAGAGCCTGTTTCAGCTCGGCGGTCAGCCGACCCGCCAGATCGCGGTAGGCCGCGGCTTGCGCCGTGTCCATCGCGACTTCACGGAACTCCTCGTCATACGGCGGCAGGACGTTGCCGCCGATGTCCTTGAGCTTGAGGAAGATCGTGAATGGCAGGATGCAGCGCAAGACGCCCTTGGGGCCGAAGCCCGGGGCCTTGACCGTGCGCACCGATACCTTGGTGCCCTTGGCCGTCTTGTGCGCCGTGCCGGTGCTCTCGGAGTAGATGTCCTTCAACACCCCGTGATCGCGCATGAACGCCATCGCAGCCGAGGTCATGCTGCCGCTCGTGGTCGGGCGGTAGCCGTCTTCGATCATCCGCCCCGGAAGGGCTCGGAACAGCAGGTGAAAAAGATCATCACCGTAGCCGCCCATCAGCGTGCCAGTCAGCAGCAAGGTCTTGCGAGCCTTCGCCGCCAGCACGCCCATGGCCTGGCCCTGGGCACTGCCCCCGTTCTTGTACTCATGCGCTTCATCAGCGATGAGCAGGTCGAACGTACCTTGCGGCAAGTACCTCTTGATGAACTCCGAGGGTTGATAACCGCCCTCGCCAAAGCCGAACTCCATGTTGGCCATCGCACGTTCCATGCGCGTGGCTTGACGGTCGGAAAACACCAGCTCGCCGTTGCCATCCATGAGGTTGATGAACTCGTGGATGTTGTCGCCCAGCATCGAGGCCAGGAAGCCGTCACCGAACTTCTGCATCAGCTTCTGCGCAGTGACTTCCCCGATGGTCGGGATGCGCTTCAGGGCTTTGAGGACGGCCGAGGACTGGTCGCTGCCGGACAGGCTGCGCGGGCGGATCAGCGTCCACAGGGGCGCAGCGCAATGGCTGCACTTCCTGCGGTACTCCTCGGCTTCGAGCGCGACCGGGTTGACCGGCTCGCCGTCGAGGTCGGTGATGACCGTGCCGCAGTCCGGGCAGGCCGCCACGTCGCCGTGGCGGGTGCGCCGCTGGGTGAAGACGGGCTTCCAGTGGAAACCCATCCGCATCCTGACGCGCCCCAGGACGAAGAACTCCTGGCCCGTGGGCTGCACGCCCAACTGCTCACGCAGCTTGAGGAGCTTGACGAGCGTATCCGGCCCATTGAGCACCCATACCTTGGCGCCGGCCACCGTCTCCTGGATCTCCCGCCGCCACTTGTAAACCAAGTGCGGTGGCGACAGGACCAGAGTGCGGCGGTAGCCTTCGGCGTTGAGCACGGCGGCCGCGGCGATGCCAACGGTCGTCTTACCACAGCCCATCTCGCCATTGACGATCGCGGCGCGTTCGCCACGGTCGATCAGCAGCTCGGCGGCGGCGTGGACGACTTCGGCCTGGGCCGGGAACAGCTTGCGTTTGAGGCTGGCGACGATGAGCTGCCGGTGCGCCTGCGGTTGGCCGGTATAGACAGGCGGGTTGGCGCTGTTGAGGGCGTCGAGCAGTTCGTCGCCGAACTCGCCGACGAAATCCTGAAGGCTCAGGGTCAGAGGGGATGATTCCGCGTCGAGCAGTTCGCCCTGTACGGGCGCGGCGTCAGCGGCAGTGGTTTCGAGATCGAAGGACATTGTGATGCTCCAATGAAAAATGGGGCATGCACCACCCCCAGCGGGGCAATGGCATGCCCCGTGGTGGGAAGGAAATCGGCGCGCGGCCGAAGGTGGTTGAAGATGCTGGCCTGAGTGGCCTGCGGGTGAACCGTGCTCAGTCTTCGGACGGCAGCACGATGGCAGTGACGCTGCGCCCCGCATCGGTGATGATGCGAATGGCGAGTCCCGGGTGGATCACATAGTGCGATTCCAGCGACGCGCCCGATTGAAGTGCAACGCCGTTGGCGTGCCATTGGCAGACGTTGACGTCACCCCAGTCGCCACGGGTGTGGCGCCTGAAGTACGGAATCGGGTCCAGGCGACCCGCGCGGACAAGGCGATCAATGCCTCGGCTGAAGATGAGCGCCCCGATGGGGAACGCCAGCCTCTGGCAGTAGGTTTCGATGCGATGCGATGCCATGGGCTCCTCCTTGAAAGGCTATTGAGCCACGACACCCCTGGCGGAGTGAAGTGGCTCCGTCAAGTGGATGGGATGACGAGGCGGCGCCTTCAGATCAGGTCGCGCTCTTCGGGAAGCTGGACCACCGTGGTCTGGTGGTCTTCGCTGGTCTTCACGAGCAACACCAGTTCCGGCGTGATCCGGTACTGGGAGATCATCAGGTTGTCCTGTTGGATTGCGACGTCGTTGGCTTGGCGGGTGGCCTCATCGATCTCGCCCCAGTCCCCGCGCACATGGCGCTGGACATAGGCCAAGGGGTCGATCAGGCCTCGCCGAGCCAGCCAATGCACCTTCTCGCTCAACTTCAACGTACTCGGTGCGAACAAGGGTTGCTTGCGCGGCGCAGGCCGCTTGAACGGATTGGGGAACATGGTGTTTCTCCTTCGATGTGGTACAGCAGGACGGCAGCGCGTCCGGTGGATCAGCGAATGGTCAGCACCTCGCCCCTTGTCGGGGAGCCAGGCGTCATGTCCCACGCGCGGATAACGGGCACAAACTTGTCGGTGAGGATGCGTGTCTCGGCGATGGAGCCGTCTTCGCGTTCGGTGAATTCCCGCTGGAGCGTCTTGTCCTTGTGGGTGTCACCTTTGACGACGAGCACGCGCCCCGTCTGGGAGCGCACGACGCCGGAGATCGCGCCCGCGGCCAGAGCCAGGGCGAGATGCCAGTGGGACAAGGCCCGCGCCGGTGGACGCAGCGACTGCTGCGCGGTCCCCAAGTGCGTGTCCAGCGACGGCCAAAGGCCTTGCAGCCGGCCAACCTCGTCGGCGAACTGTTCGGGCTCCATCGTCACGCGGAAGAAATGCTCCGGCTCGGCCGGACTGGCGGGGACGATGTACGGCAGGAACGGCCATTCGCTCGGCAGTTCCTCGGCTTCGACTTCGCCAAGCCCAACCTGCAGCAGCAGATTGCGCACGGCCTTGACGCCATCGGGTGCCAGCTCCCGCTGACGGACCCGGCGGCCGAAGATCACCACCTGCTTGAACTGCGTTTCCACCGCTCGGTAGATACGCAGATCGGTGTAGTGGCGCGTCAACCAGCCGACCAGCTCCGCGTCGAGCACGTAGCCGGGGACGATGAAGACCAGCACGCCGCCGTATTGCAACAGCGACAGCGAACGCTGATAGAACAGCTTTTCGAGGCGGGCACGGCCCTGGCCCTGATAGCCGATGTTGCCGTTGACGTCCTTGGACAGGTCGCCATACGGTGGATTCAGCCACAGTAGTCCGAAGGACTGCTTGGAGATCATCGTGTCCATCAGGTCCGCGTGCAGGCAGTGATCGACCAGGCCGCGGGCATGGCGCGCCCGCTCGGCGTCGAATTCGACGGCGAACGCCTTGGTCTGTTCGCGCCCGAGGGCATGAGAGGCTTCGGCGATTGCCACGCCTTCACCGGCGCAGGGATCGAGGATGCACATCGGCCCGTCGCTGGGCATCAGTGCGTTGAGGGCTCTTTCGAGCGTGGGTTCGTCGGTCGGGTAGTACCCATTTTTGGCGAAATTGCGGGCGAGCCGCGGGAACATGAGAGCCATGGAAGTCTCCTGGTTGGCGGGGATGAATGACGGAAGCACGCCAAGGCGTGCCTCCGAGGGTGGGTCAAGCCGCTACCGCTTCCGGCGTCCAAATCTTGGCCGGATAGGGATAGGCGGTGAGCGCGTCACTGCGGATCAGGGAGCCCAGCGCCAAGCTCAGCGCCGGCACGTCGATGGCGAGCCGATGGCCTTCCAGCGGCCCGAGGGCGAACGGAAGGCGGGCCAGCATCTCGCGGCTTTGCAGCAGTTCCAGCACGGTCTCGCGCCAGTGGTCGAGCAGCGGCAACGGGCAGGTGTCCCGCACCAGCATCCACAGGCGGTCAAGCCGGTGGGCGCTGTCACGTGGCAGCAGTGCCAATGCGCTGGCGTTGGCCTTGTCGGGCTTGACGCAGCGCCGGTCGAACAGCCACACGTTGGACAGCGAACCGAACAGCGTTCGCCGGTAGGCGCGCGTGATGCGCTTTTCCAGGCGATCGACGTTGCCGATGAATACCGGGACGCTGCCGCCCTGGTCGGTGATGACGTGGAACTGGTCCAGTCCCTGCTCGTCGCGCCCGAGGGTCAGGCGTGCAAGGAACTGCTGGACGGCGGTGTCCCGCGCCCAGATGGACAGGAAGATCAGGTTGCCCTGGTCATCGCCGACGCAGGCGTCGGCCATCACGTCCGGGCATTCGTCGATGCGGTACAGCGTGGAAGAAGTGTTTGCGGGCATGGTGGTGTCCTCGGATGAACGGGAACAGCACCGCCCGCTGGGGCAAGTACTGCCCCAGGGGGTGGAAGAAAACCGCTCAGTCCGGCTCGAACTGTTGGGTGTGCGGATTGAAGTGAAGCGCCTCGTCCACCGCGGTGATCGGCGTGAAGCCGTCCAGGTAGATGTTGTTGAGGTACTGGTCGCGGTAGGTCAGCGCCTGCCGTGCCTGCTCCTCGGTGAGGCCGTTGTCGATGAAGTACCCCAGCATTTCCTCGTCGGAGGAAACTTCGTCGTTGGACAAACTGCCTTCAACGAGCTTCAACAGCGAGAGCGGGAGTGCAGCCAGGATCGGGTCCATGTCGGTTCCTCCTGGCTCAGGCCAACAGCGCCGCGGCGGGTGCCGTGACAGCCGTGGGTGTGCGCCGCCGTGCGTGGTAGGCGCGAACGCCTGCACGCCAGTCGGCGGACTGCTCCGGTGCGAGGTCCAGATAGGACAGCGGGCACGAGTAATAGTACGGATGCATGGACTCTTCCAGCGGCTTGTAGCCCCACTGGTTGCCGCTTCGTTCCAGCAGATCGCAGCGGATGTAGCGCAGGGACTGGCCCGGCGCGAGATCACGATGCACACCTTCGACCTTGGCGGTCAGTTCGACCACGGACCACAGCACGTTGCTGCGCAATGCGTGAGCGATAACCTTCGCGCTGACGCGCTCGGTCTGCTGTGGTGCGATCAGTTCCGCGATCAGTTCAGACCGCGATTGGGGAGAGAAATACCAGCCCATGAGAGGCCTCCTCGAAAAGTTGAGCTGGAGGCCTCCCCGTGGGGAAGAACCCCCAGTGGGTGATGGAATGCCGCAGGTGCAGCGAAGGAAAACCTATGCCTTGCCCTTAGTCCCAGTCGTCATCGTCGCGATCACAACCAGCCGGGCAGCTGCCGAACTCGATCCCATGCGAGCAATAGCCGTGCTCCGCATTCCAGTCCTGGGTTTCCTGCCGTTCGGCCGGTGTTGCGTAGTCTCATTCCTGTGCGATCTTCAGCGCCTGTGCGCGCTGTTCTTCGGGCAATCGACCGAGTTGCGCGTCGATCGCCGAACTGAAGCGTTCGACGTAGTAGTCGTGAGACAGTCCGCAACCCTTGGTGGCTTGTGCGGCTGCCGTCTCGCAGAGAGCCCGCCACGCGGGTTCATCCAGCGCGGAGCGGGGGATATCGCAAGCGATGGTGGACATGATGAAGACCTCCAGAAGATGGCCAGGGCCTCCCCCGCATGGGGAAGGAACCCCGGCGGGTGGATGAAGAACACCGCGCATGCGGCGTCTGCGATCACGCAGGTTGCAGTTCGGCCTGGCGGCTCCACTCCTGCGTCTTGAAGTCCAGCGCGTAGCCCAGCTCGCCCAGGCGGACGATCTGTGCACGCAAAGCGCGGCGGTCGATGGTCGAATCCAGTTTCACGGACTCGCCCAGCGGCCACAGCAGGCCGAAGAGCGCGGGGTCACCGTCTTGGGTGCTGCCGGGGGCAGCAGCCTCAGCAGGTGGCGGCGCATCCACGCCAAAGGGCGTGGTATCGACCATCGGGTCCGCGGACGCCTGCACGGGTGCGGGCTTGGCGGGCCTGGACGCTTTGGTGGGCTTGGCCGGCGTTGCCGCAGGCTGCGCCCCTTGCTCTTCATCGAGCGGATCGACGTCCTGGGTGGCGAAGCTGCGGGCTTCGTCGCGGCTGAGTTTGTCGATGCCGTTGAGCGTCATGCCGTCGAGGCTGGCACGGATCTCGAACCGCATGCCGCCGCCGACCGGATAGGACTTCGGGAAGATGTACCTGATGATGAATTCCCCGTCGTACTTGCCTTCGGGGTACTGCTCCAGCTCCGGGTCTTTGACCTCGAACGTACCGAGGTGCGTGGCGAGGCGGCCAACCGTGAACGGGCCGTTCTTGCCGCGGATGGTACGCAGCGTGAGCTGGCCGGGGACGACGATGGGCGCAACCGATTTCTCGGGTGCCAATGGGGTTGCCATGATGGTTCTCCTGATGATGAATGACGGGCCGCCGACGGCACCCGGTGGATGAGAGGAAATGGCTTCGCCCGAGGTGGGCGAGGTCCGCGTGGCATCACGCCTTGAGCTGGCGCATGCCTTCGGCCAGCAGCCACAACGCCCGGTTCAGGCGCAGGTTCTGGTCGATGCCTTGCACCGGACGGGTGCGCTGATTGCGGCCGTTGGCCGTGCGTCCGTTCAGGCCCCCTTTGACGAGGTTCTCCTGGACGCGGTTGAAGACGGCCCACAGGTCGTTCTTGCGGTCGTCCCATCGCCGGGGTGCCAGCAGTTGGCACTCCGTGACAGGCGTGGACTTGGCTGGATCGTCGTACTTGAGTGCGAGCGCGGAGTTTGCAAAGACCTCCGCTTCGCCCTCATCGAGGGTGATGGTGCGCATCGCATCGCGCGCGTTCTGCACGCGCTCGAAGCCGTCGAGGACTCCGTAGGCACCTTCGATCACCTGGCTGACCACGTCGCCCTTGTGGGGAACGCGGATGTCGGCGGTGGTGTCACCGCAAACCAGGCCGTTGTGGCAGACGAACCGGAACATGCCGGCGAGCATCTGATAGCTGCTCGTGCCGTCATGGCTGTTGAGCAGGATGATCTCGTTCGCCTCGTCGCCGTTGATCTGGCTTGCATGGCGAAGTCGGATGAGGTGCTTCGTGTACTCGCGCCGGTCTTCGTTGCGCACGCGCGTCTGACACACCATGAAGGGCTCGAAGCCCTCCTGGCGCAGCTTGGTCAGCACGGTCGAGGTCGGTATGTAGGCATACCGATCGGACCGGCTCCCATGTGGAGCGTCGGCGAAGATCGACGGAACGACGGCACGAATGCGGTCGTCCGAGAGTGGGCGATCAGAGCGCAGGATCGGGGATTGCGGAGCAAAGCGGGATACCAGAGACATGGCTGATCTCCTTTGAGAAATTCGACAACCGCGTGGCCGTGAGACCACGCGGAACTCGGGGGATGAAATGCGCAAGCACGCGTCCTGGGGACGCGGCGTACGTGGGGAGGAAAAGCGACAAGGCCCCGTGAGAGGCCGTGCCGGATCAGAACGAAGCAGCCAATGCCGGCTCCTGCTCCTGGACTTGCGCCTCGGGCTCGCGCTCGGCGGGCTCGGTGGCCGTGTCGATGGCATCGTCGGCTTCGGACGCGGATGCGTCTTCGGCCGGCGGCGCCTCGGCTTGCGCCTGGCTCGTCGGATAGACCTGGGTGCCGTCGATCTTGATGAGACCGATGTGGACCAGCGTCGATTCCAGGCTGGCGGCCGGTTCCCCGGCGTGCTCACCCTTGGTGCGGATGTACGGATCGATCTTCATGTCGTTCAGACGGAAGGCGATCAGCACCTTGCGGTCACCCTCGATGGCCTGAACGCACCGGCGAACCAGGTGCTCGGCTTCCGGGGTGGCGACGATGGTGTCGAAGTACCGATACTCCGGTTCATCGACAGGCCCGGCCAGTGCCGCGACGGTGCAAGAGAGGAACGAGTCGCCAGCTTTTGGGGTGACGTCCTTCACACGATTGAGATAGCCGATGCCGCGGGTGATCAACTCGTGCTGCTCGATCGAAGCCAGTTCGGCCCGGTCGATCAGTTCGGCCTTGAGCAGTCGCGCCTTGAGGGACGCGGCGGCCTGACCCTTCTGCTCACCCTTGTCGCGGATGTACACATCGCCCCACAGGTCACCGAGGCGAAAGCGCACCAGCGGGCGCTGCTTGGGATCGTCAACGCCGATGTAGCGCTGAACGAGCTTCTTGGCCTCGGCACCCGAGACCTTGACGTCGAAGTAGCGGTAGCTGGGGTCCCGGGCGGGGCCGACCAGCGCGGCGATGGTGCATGCCAGGAAAGGCTGCGCACGGCGGCCGCCCCGGACGGGCACTTCACGGACACGCTGGATGTAGCCGATGCCCGAGGTGTGGAGGTCGAAATACGATTTCTCGTTGGACGTGGTGTTCATGGTGAATCTCCATTGGGATGAAGCGGAGACACACCGGCCCACGCATGCGGGGAAGGTGCGTGACCCCGCGGTGGGTTGATAAGGCGAAAGCATCCGCCACCAGAGGCTGGTGGCCGCTCGCGGAAGGATGCGGTGCGAGCTGGCTCGGTCACGCAGTGGGAACTGCGCCGCAACCTCGAAGACCGATGGTTGCCTGGCATGTCGCTGACGACGTCAGCAGGCATGGGGCCAGCATGGCGGGGCCTCGCGCGCGCGGCAGCAATCAATCGGCACCCGGGCGCTTCCCTTTGTCCGCGCCACCCGGCGCCTGTCACAGGCACTTGGCGCCGCGCAGGTGCTCGGGGGTATCGGCGCGCGGACGGCCGGGACGGCTCCAGGCGCCGCCACCGCGCGCGCCGATCAGCCGCCAGCCGGCGGCGCGCAGGCTGGCGCCACCTTCGTCGGGCATGGTGTAGGTGAGCAGGCGTATGTAGCCCAGCGCCCTTGCCGCCTGCCAGGCCGCGCCGTAGAGCTTGCTGCAGGCGCTGGGTGTGCCGTCGGTGCACAGCCGCGTGACTTCCAGCGTCCAGGTGCCGCGCGACCGGGCGGCCGACAATGGCCACGCCGTGGATCAGGTCGCTGTCGCTCAGCGTGACGGCCAGGGCGAACTTCGCGCCCTGGACCGGGCGGTGGTGGCGATGGTGCGACAGAACGAATGCATTGGCCGTGCGCAGCGACACCGGTAGGAGGTGCAGCCTCGGCGAGGTCGATGGCGTGTTCATGCGGTTGTCTCCGGTGGCATGCCGGCGTTGTGGCCGGCGGGGCGTGCCTCGGCGGCTGGAGACAAACGCGCACGCGCGGCGATGGCGGCGGTGCGAACAAAAGAAGGCCCCCGATGCGGGGGCTGCGAGGCGGTTGCCGCGTCAGGCGGGAGGCACCACTGCTAAGGACAGGTGCGTGGCGGTGGCGGAAAGCACGAGATCGTCCGCCGAGTGCTGGAGGCGCGTGAACAGGCCGTCCTTCGGGTCGAAATACTCCGCGAAGTCATCGCCGCCCAGCTCGCGGCCGGCGAGGTGCCACCAGTCATCGAACGGGTCGGTGTCCGGGTTGCATCCGACGGCGTAGGCGAGCAGTGCCTGGCGCCCATCCGGGCGACGCTCCCCACGCTCGGCGAGGAAGTACACGCCCTGATCCTTGACCAGGACAATGCGGCACTGATTGGGGACGTCTCAGAAAACGGAAAAAATCGTACGCTAAGCCGGTTGCAGCGGTCGTAGCGGCCTGAACTTGCCCGCGCCGATCTTGGCGCTGCTGCGCCAGAGGTAATCGCCGGTCAGGTTGATGTGCTCCCAGCCCAGCGGCGACAGGTACTGCAACAGGGCGTCATCGACAGTCTGGCCGTGACCGCGTAAGGCGTTTGAGGCCCGTTCCAGATAGACCGTGTTCCACAACACTATGGCCGCCGTCACCAGGTTGAGGCCGCTGGCCCGGTAGCGCTGCTGCTCGAAACTGCGGTCGCGGATTTCGCCCAGCCGGTTGAAGAACACGGCGCGGGCTAGCGCGTTGCGGGCTTCGCCCTTGTTCAGTCCGGCATGCACGCGGCGGCGCAGCTCGACGCTTTGCAGCCAGTCCAGGATGAACAGCGTTCGCTCGATGCGGCCCAGCTCGCGCAGCGCCACGGCCAGGCCGTTCTGGCGCGGGTAGCTGCCGAGTTTCCTGAGCATCAGCGAGGCCGTCACCGTGCCCTGCTTGATCGAGGTGGCCAGCCGCACCTTGGCGTTGATCGCCTTGCCGGACGCCTGGAACTGCTGCTGATGCTTGTGCTTGGCAGCGTTGAACAGCTTGCCCAGGATGCGGTCGTGCAGGTCGATGATTTCGTCGGTGACGGTGGCCATGCCCTCGATGGCGAGCGCACCAGGGTCGCGTAGCGGCGCTGTGCCTCGAACTTGGCCAGATCGGCGGGCGTCATCTGGCCGCCTTCGCGGGCGATCTTGAGCAGGCGGTTCTGGTGCACCGACCGCTCGATGCCGGAAGGCAGGTCGAGCGCCTGCCAGGCTTTGAGGCGCTCGATGTGTTCGAGTATGTGGCGCGAGTTCGGCTTGACGGGCGACTGGCGCAGCCAGGCCAGCCAGGTCGTCTTGCCGTTGTCGTGGCGCTTGAGCAGATCGTCGAGGCGGTGCCGGTGGGTGGCCGACAGGGGATCGGACAAGGCCGCGTAGATGCGGCGGTTGGCGCGGCTGTAGGCGTTCATCGAACACCTCCCTTTTCCTCATCCGGCGCAACAGGACAGTTGCTTCACGTCCTTGTTGAAGGTCTGCGCCGCGAGCTTCAGTCCCTCGACCATGGTCAGGTAGGGGAACAACTGGTCGGCCAGCTCCTGCACGGTCATCCGGTGGCGGATCGCCAGCGCGGCCGTCTGGATCAGTTCGCCCGCTTCCGGCGCGACCGCCTGTACGCCGATCAGCCGCCCTGAGCCAGCTTCCGCCACCAGCTTGATGAAGCCGCGCGTGTCGAAGTTGGCGAGCGCCCTCGGCACGTTGTCGAGCGTCAGCAGCCGGCTGTCGGTCTCGATGCCGTCGTGGTGCGCTTCCGCCTCGCTGTAGCCCACGGTCGCCACCTGCGGATCGGTGAACACCACCGCCGGCATCGCCGTCAGGTCCAGCGCCGCGTCGCCGCCGGTCATGTTGATCGCGGCGCGCGTGCCGGCCGCCGCCGCCACATAGACGAACTGCGGCTGGTCGGTGCAGTCGCCGGCAGCAAAGATGTGCGGTGCGCTCGTGCGCATGGCGCGGTCGATGACGATGGCTCCCTGCGCATTGACTTCGACGCCTGCCGCTTCAAGGTTCAGGCTGCGCGTGTTCGGCGCGCGACCGGTGGCGACCAGCAGCTTGTCGGCGCGCACTTCCCCCTGCCCGGTGGTGAGCACGAATTCCCCGCCCGCATAGGCAACGTGGCTCGCCTGGGTGTGGTCCAGCACCTCGATGCCCTCGGCGCGGAAGGCGTCTGTTACGGCTTCCCCGATGGCCGGGTCTTCTCGGAAGAACAGCGTGCTGCGCGCCAGGATCGTGACCTGGCTGCCCAGCCGGGCGAAGGCTTGCGCCAACTCGACCGCCACCACGGAGGAACCAATCACGGCCAGCCGCTCGGGGAGCGAGCTGCTTTCCAGCGCCTCGGTGGAGGTCCAGTGGGGTGTGTCCGCAAGGCCCGGGATTGGCGGAAGCGCCGGGCTCGCGCCGGTGGCAATCAGGCAGCGGTCGAAGTTCACCTCGTGCGTGCCGCCGTCAGCGGTCGCCACGGTCAGCGTGCGCGTGTCCCTGAACCGGGCCTCGCCGCGCAGCACGGTGATGGCCGGAGTGCTTGCCAGGATGCCTTCGTACTTGGCATGGCGCAGCTCCTCGACGCGGCCTTGTTGCTGGGCCAGCAGCCGCTCGCGCAGTACAGCGGGCGCTGCGGCCGGCAGGCCAGCATCGAACGGGCTTTCGCGGCGCAGGTGGACGATGTGCGCGGCGCGGATCATGATCTTGGACGGCACGCAGCCGACATTGACGCAGGTGCCGCCGATGGTGCCGCGCTCGATCAGCGTGACGCGGGCGCCTTGCTCCACGGCCTTCAAGGCAGCCGCCATCGCCGCGCCGCCGCTGCCTATCACAGCCACGTGCAGCGCTTGTTCACCGCCAACATGCTTCGTTTCGCCACCGAGCCAGCCCAGCGCCTTGTCTAGCAGGCCGGCAGGCTTGTTCGGCGTGTCGGTAAGCCGTGCGCGATAGCCGAGCGTGGCCACTGCGGCAACCAGCGGGGCCACGCTCACGCCTGCATCCGCCTCGATTTCGGCCTGCCGCTGCGGATAGGACACCGAGGCCGCGCGCACGCCGGGCACGTTCGTCAAAGCCTGCTGGACGTGCTCGGCGCACGACGTGCAGGTCATGCCTTCGATGTGGAGGGTGATCGCCTCGGCCATGATTACGCCCTCACTGCTTGACGCTGGACGGGTAACCCGCGTTTGCGGTGGCCTTGGTCAAGGCGTCGGCATTGGTCTTGGCCTCGTCGAAGGTGACGACGGCCTCCCGCTTCTCGAAGCTGACTTCGGCCTTCTCGACGCCGGCGACCTTGGACAGAGCCGTCTTGACCGTGATCGGGCACGCGGCGCAGGTCATGCCGGGCACCGACAGGGTGACGGTCTTGGTGGCAGCCCAGGCGGGCGCGCTTAGAGCGGCGGCCAGGGCGATGAGGGTGGTGAGGGTGGTGAGGGTGGTGAGGGTGGTGAGTTTCTTCATGGTGATCTCCTTTCAGTAGAACAGCGGCAGGACGTAGGGAAACGCGAGGGCAACCAGAACCAGGGCGGCCACGATCCAGAAGATCACCTTGTAGGCAGTCCGCACTTGGGGCACGGCGCAAACGTCGCCGGGCTTGCAGGCATGGGCTGGTCGGAAGATGCTGCGCCAGGCGAAGAACAGCGCGATGAGCGCTGCGCCGATGAAGATCGGCCGATACGGCTCCAGCACGGTCAGGTTGCCGATCCACGCGCTAGAGAAGCCGAGCGCGACCAGGACAAGGGGGCCGAGGCAGCAGGCCGAGGCGAGGACGGCCGCGACGCCGCCGGTCGCCAGTGCGCCGCGGCCGTTCTTGGGTTCCGACATAAGGTTCTCCTTCCGGGACTTCGCTTGATGCTGTAACGTTACTTCCGTAGTCAACTACGGAGTCAAGCGCCATGGAGAACGCTCAAGAGAATCTGACCATCGGGGCCTTCGCCAAGGCAGCCCGGGTCAACGTGGAGACGATCCGCTTCTATCAGCTCAAGGGCTTGCTACCCCAGCCGGAGCGGCCCTACGGTCGCATCCGCCGCTACGGGCAGGCGGACGTGGCGCGGGTGAAGTTCGTGAAGTCAGCCCAGCGCCTGGGATTCAGCCTGGATGAAGTCGGCCAGCTCCTGAAACTGGAGGACGGCACCCATTGCAGCGAGGCGGCCGAACTGGCTGCTCACCGGCTGGCCGATGTGCGCGCACGCATGGCGGACCTCACGCGGATGGAAGAGGCCCTGTCGACGCTAGTGAGAGAGTGCAACGCGCACCATGGCAATGTTTCCTGCCCGTTGATCGCAGCTTTGCATTGCTGCTAAAGGGCCCACTTCGGCTCTTAGCGTACGATTTTTTTCCGTTTTCTGAGACGACCCCTGATTGGCGATGGCTTCGGTCAGCACGGGGCGCAGGTCAGCGCCTTTGAATCGCAGTGACATGGATGAAATCTCCTGTGTGGAAGAATGAGAAAGGCCTCCATCCGATGGGATGAAGGGCCTGTAGTGCACGCGGCCGGAACGGCTGGAACGCCGTGGCGGATGCCTCGGGTCAGCCGCAGGACCGCCCGGTTTCGCTGCGGGGCGTCATGCCGGGACGGCCTGGCGCTTGCGGGCCGCTTTCGCGTCGAGGATGCTCACGTCGATCTGGCGCCAGCGCCCGTCGTCGATGAGCCTCTCCAGCACTTCGCCGAGCATGTCGAAATACACCTCGTCGTGCCGATCGACCAGTTCGACCGATTCACCGTTCTGACGGTGCAGTTCCACCACGTAGGTGTCTCCGCCGCGGTCGTAGAGGATCGTCACCCGGCCCTCGAACTTCGCGGTCGAGACCGTGAAGCTGATCGCCGGCGGGGTCTCGATGATCTTGGAGGGCGTGGGATCGACCCAGGTGAAGTCGCGGGCACCGGCATCCACCAGCATGTGGGTGATGCGCCGGAAGCGATCGGGGGCCGGCATCTCCTCCAACTGCTCGATGAGCTGGCCCAACTCCATGCACTGCGGCGTGGGAATGGGCAGCTTGGCCGGCGCCGAGCCGAGGATGTGCCTCGTGATGGTGTACGGCGTGCCGTCCGAAGTCTCCTCGGTGATGACCTCCGGCGTGTCCGCGCGCAGTCCGTCGAAGCGACGACGGGCATAGGGTTGGACATGCACCTTGGCGCCTTCGGCAGGAACCGTGGTCACCAGGCTGGGATCGAGCACCGCGAACTCGGAAGGCTTGAGCTTGACGACGATGGCATCGTCGGTCGCGGCGACCACCTTGCCGTCGAAGGGTTGGGGGTCGATGGCGAAGCCCAGCGTTGAGGACAGCGGCTGATCATCGAACACGCGGTACTTGAACGACCGCACGTTGCGGGGCACATGGCCTGCGACCAGCGAAGGCATCATGGATTTGATGAGGGAACGATCCATGGGGAAACTCCTTGAGGAAAAACAAGGGATTCCCCGCCCGCAAGGGAGAGGTCCCTTGTGGGTGGCGTGGATGGACGCGGTAGGTCCGTAGGAAGAAACGACCAGCACGGTTTCCCGCGCTTGCAGCCTCGAAGGTCTCGACTGCCTGGGCATGTGCCGGCAACGCCGACGAACATGGGGCAAGCATGGCCCTGGGGCGGTCTGCCTGCCCGCAGGAAACGGCACCGCACCACAACCGTTTTCCTGTGCTGCGGGCAAGAAAAAGCCCCTCGAAAGGGGCTGGAGGAATCAGGCTTGGTACACGAAGTAGTGCTCGCGCTGACGCGGAAAGAACACGTGTTTCCACGTGTCGCCGCTTGTGTTGCCACCGTCGAAGACGACCATTTCGTAGTCGTCAATGTCGGTGTCCACCAGATCGGCGCTGTCGATATGGCGCATGTGCAGCGTACCGCTCATGCGCTCGAACACCAGGATCTGGCCGATGGCGTCGTCCTGGCTCATGGCGTTGACGCAGGCTCCAAGCTGATTCTCGAAGTCGGGCGTGGGCAAGATGAGATCGGGGAACATGAGATTGCTCCTATGGAATTGAACCAGCCCGGCTCCTGGTGGGAGGCGGGCTGGCATATGGGGGATAAAGGGGAAGGCTTGCGCGTCGCGTGTCTGCTAGGTCTCGGCCAGTGGCAAGCCCAGTAGCGCGGGTGCGTCGGCATCGAGGATGAGGATGCGCACATCTGCCTGGCCGGCCAGTTCAAGGATGTTCGCCAGGTCGTCAGGCATGCCCTTGTCGCGGTGCTCCTGTCGAAGCTGCTCAGCACTGATGCCCTCGGCATATTCCAGGTTCTTGTCTGTCCAGGGCGTGGAGATCAGCTTGACGCCAATCGCCGGGCTGTACGGAACCCGAAAGGCGATGAACAGAAAAGCCTCCGGCGTGGCGAGGTCTGCCAGGTTGGCGAGGTACTGGCCGGTTTCCTGGCAGATGTGCGCGCTGCTGACTTCCCAGCACCGGCTGTAATAGCCGGTCTCGAAACTCAACCGCTGCACCACGTCTCGCGCGGCTTCGGCCGAATAGGTATCACCGACATGGACCGGGCGGCCGTCGAGGTCGTCGCCATGGATGGCATAGACCACGGCGCCCACCACGCCTTCGCCGTTGATGCCTTCAACAGCATCACATTCAGCAATCAGCTCGTCGCTGATGGCGTCAGTGCCGCTTTTGATCAACGCGAAGTCGCTGGTGACGATGCAAGGCGATGAGATCAGGTCGTTGTCGGAAAGATGCGCTTGGCTCGTGTGGATGGATCGCCAGACATGCGGGCTTCCGTCCCCGTAGCAGATGCACAGCGTTCGGACGACTCTCAGATTCCAGTAGCCGCGTACAAAGGGATTGGGATTCTGGGTCATGGAATTTCTCCAGATTGAATAATGGAGCCAATTCCCGCCACCGGGAATTGAACCCCGGTGGGTTGAAAGTGGAAAAAGCGTCAGGCGGCACTGATCGAGGGCTTTGGGCCAATCGGCGCAGGCTGACGGAAGAAAAATCGAGGGACATGGCCGCGTGGACGCATGTCCCTCATGGGCAGTGAACAAAAAGACGGTGGTATGCCGCAGACCGGCTCACCAACCGCTGTAGTTCACCAACAGATCGGCGATGACCTTGCGGCGTTGCAGATCGAGACCATCGAAGTCCGACAGTCCTTGGAAGTGGCAGCGCTTGAGCATGGCACCGCCCTCGCGCGCGTTGTAGAAGCTGAACATGGCGGACAGGAACATGCGTTCCCCGCTGCTCAGGACGCCGAGTGCGTCGTTGGCACGCAGCATGTCGGGACGCAGATCCCACTTGCTCTTTGCCTGGTTCAGGCCTTCGCGCGTGCCGTCGCCAAACCATTGCGGGCCTGCGATCTCGACGCCGCGCTTCCAGACCTCGAAGAAGGCTTGGGGCGCGGCGGCGAAATGCTGCTCTTCCCGCATGATCTGATCGACGACTTCCTGGGGCAAAAGCTGGTTCATGACGTGGTTCCTCCAGTTGGATCAGGGTGTGGCGAGCTGGGACCCGCCGCCTCTTTCGAGGGCACGTTGAGCCGCGGCATAGCTGCGGAAGTACTGGCAGGATTCCCGCGAAACGGGACCTTCTGTATCGCGCGTGCCGATGTAGTGGCCGGCGGCGCTATGCAGGATTTCGAGCGGCAGGAACTTGCCGCAATGGATCAAGGCCAACTGGCCGAAAGAGGCTTGCTGGGACGTGGACGGGCTCCTTGGAAAAAGCGGGGCCTCGTCCCTCACGGGATGGCAGCTCCCGCACGCGGTTGAGAAAAAAGCATCGGCGTCACGGGTGACGCGCGTCCGCAGACTCGATGCGATGGCGGACTGGCGGGTAGCGCGGAAAGAATCCGCGGCAGCCTGGAAACTCTGGCTGCTGGCATGGTGCTGACGAATCAGCGACACATGCGGGCAGCTTCATGCGCGAGGCGAGCCGCGTCAGCCGGAAATCGGCATTTGCAACAGCCCCGATTGGCGAACGCGGAAAAAAGAAAGCCCCGCAATAAGTGCGGGGCTGTCAGGAGGATGAGGCGAAACTGGGTCAGCGAGGCCTGTCGCCCAGTACATGCTGCTTCCACAGGGCGAATGCCTCGTCCGGTCCCAGCTCTGCGAGGATGACGATGGGCTGGCCCCGACGGGCACGCAGCGATGCGAAATACGCTGGCCGGTCGGCGATGGCGTTGAGCTTGATGCCCTTTAGGAACAGCAACTGGCGGGGGCGAACTTTGGTGGTAACGCAGGCATGATTGCGCTTGTTTGGGGCAAAAGGGCCAGCGAAGCGGGCGGACACGGCCAGAAAACCGCGACGAACTACTTGTACTTGCCAGGCGAGGCGAACGGGTGACATCAGCATATCGCTATGCGGTAAAGAAGACCGTCCTAAAGCTTGCAGGATCCCGGCATAGCTTCATCATCACCTCTCCGTGACGGCTCATTGGAACGAAAAAGGCCAGCATCGCCGTGATGGACTTTCATAATTGCCAGGTCAACTGGCTTGCGTGCTGTTTATTCACAGCAAGGCATTGCGACGTCGTTGCAGCAATCGCCGCCATCGCAACAGGGCGTTGCAGCAAAAGCGGCGGTGGGCGCTAGCATGAGGGCCAAGCCGCGGCCGCTCATGCTGGGGGCCGTTCTCTTCAGATTGGTGTCCTGCACCGTGTGCATTGCGAATTTCCGGATCGTCCCAATGTCACTGGGACTGCTTTGTGGCGGCCGGGTTCTCCACGCTCATGAACGACTGGGCCACCAGCGCGATCGCCCCGCCCACGATGGCCATGTCAGCGATGTTGAAGGCGGGCCAGTGCCAGCCGTGCAGGTGAAAGTCGATGTAGTCGATAACGTGCCCGCGCGTGGCGCGGTCGAACGCGTTGCCCAATGCGCCGCCCAGAATGAGGCTGTACGAAAGGCCTTCCGTTTTGCGCAGCGGCCGGGAGAGCAGCCATGCGAGCCATGCCGATATTGCGAACGCGATCGCCAGAAAAAACCACCGCTGCCAGCCGCCCGCGCCAGCAAGGAAGCTGAACGCCGCGCCGGGATTGAGAGCGTGAACTAGGTTGAAGAATGACGCCACCTCGTGCGACCAACCCAAGGGAGTTGTCGCGTCAATGTAGCTCTTAGCTGCCTGATCGCCGGCGAATATAACGATCGCGAGTGAGTACCACTGCGTCTTGCGAAGAGATGGTTCATCCATTGTTCATGCCGCCTTGAACTTCAGGAGGCGCAGCCCATTGACGACAACCAAAAGACTTGCCCCCATGTCAGCGAACACAGCCATCCACATGGTGGCATGCCCTGTGAACGTCAACGCAAGGAACACCGCCTTGATGCCAAGGGCCAGAACGATGTTCTGCGTGAGGATCGCCGCAGTGCTACGCGACAGCCGGATGAAGCCGGGGATCTTGCGCAGGTCGTCGTCCATCAGGGCGACGTCGGCTGTTTCGATCGCGGTGTCGGTGCCGGCCGCGCCCATGGCGAAGCCGATGTCGGCACGGGCGAGCGCGGGCGAATCGTTGATGCCGTCGCCCACCATGCCCACCTGGCCCTCGCCGCCGACCAGGCTTTCGATGGTCTTGAGCTTGTCTTCGGGCAGTTGGTCACCACGGGCTTCAGAGATTCCGACCTGGGCAGCGATGGCCGCGGCCGTGTGCTGGTTGTCCCCCGTCAGCATCAGCGTGCGCACACCCAGCGCCTGCAGGTCGGCCACCGCCTCACGGCTGGTTTCCTTCACGGTGTCGGCCACTGCAAAAATGCCGAGCACGGTCGCATCGTCCATCAGCAGGATCGCTGTCTTGCCTTGGCGCTCCAGGGTCTCCAGCCGAGCCTGGAGCGTCGCTTCGCTCAGGCCCAGCTCCTGGGCGAGCCTGTGGTTGCCCATGTGCAACATGCGCCCGGCGACGCGGCCGCGCACGCCGCGGCCAGGCAGCGCCGCGAAGTCGTCGACCTCGTGCAGCGCGATGCCGTCACGGTTCGCCTTGCGGGCGATGGCCTGAGACACAGGATGGTCCGAGCGTGCCGCGAGGCTTGCGGCCCAGGCGGCAACTTCCTGCGCCTCGCCGATCAGCGGCACGAAGTCGGTCTGCTCGGGCTTGCCATGTGTGAGTGTGCCGGTCTTGTCCAGGGCCAACGCCTTGAGCTTGCGCCCGCCCTCCAGGTAGACGCCACCCTTGATCAGGATGCCGCGTCGGGCGGCAGCGGCCAAGCCGCTGACGATGGTGACCGGCGTGGAGATGACCAGAGCGCAGGGGCAGGCGATCACCAGCAGTACCAGGGCCTTGTAGACCCAGTCAAACCATGCGCCGCCGAAGGCGAGCGGCGGCACGACGGCAACCAGCACGGACACCGCGAACACCGCCGGCGTGTAGACGCGGGCGAACTGGTCGACGAAGCGCTGCGTGGGCGCACGGCTGCCCTGCGCGGACTCCACGGCATGGATGATGCGCGCGAGCGTCGAGTCGCTGGCGCCTGCGGTCACCTTGTATTCGAAAGAGCCGGTCTCATTGATGGTTCCGGCGAAGACCTGGTCACCTTCGGCCTTCTCGACGGGCAGGCTCTCGCCGGTGATGGGCGCCTGGTTGATGGCCGATCGACCCGAGGTGATCAGGCCGTCCAGTGCGATGCGCTCGCCAGGACGCACGCGGACCACCGCGCCCTTTGCGACCTCCTTGGCCGGCAGCTCTGTCCATGAGCCATCGGCCTGCCGCACGGTCGCGGTCTCGGGCGCCAAGTCCATCAGCCCCCGAATGGCGTTGCGGGCGCGGTCCAGCGACTTCGCCTCGATCACTTCCGCCAACGCGAACAGGAACATGACCATGGCGGCCTCCGGCCAGTGGCCGATCGCCATGCCGCCGGTGACCGCGATGGCCATCAGGGCGTTCATGTTCAGGTTGAGGTTCTTCAGCGCGATCCAGCCCTTCTTGTAGGTGCTGAGGCCGCCGGTGAAGATCGAAACCAGTGCCAGCACGATCACGGCCCAATGATTGCCGTCGTTGACCCAGTACACGCCTTCGGCGGCCACCGCCGCAACGCCCGAAACCGCCATCGGCCACCAATTGGTCTTGTGCGCGGCCACCGGGGCATCGCGCGGCTCATCAGTCCTCTGGACCTCGGCTTCCATGCCCAGCGATTCGATGGCTTCGACTGCCGGCTTGATCGCGTCGGGTGTGTGCCGAACCGTGAGCGTGCGCTGCATCAGGTTGAAATCCATTCCCTGCACGCCCGGCATGCCTTGCAGCTTGCCGCGGATCAGACTTTCCTCGGTCGGACAGTCCATCTTCGCGATGCGAAGTACCGTGGTGGCTGTCTGCATGTCCTGCCGCGCAGCCTGCATTCCAATGGAAGCAAGCGCCTTCTCGATCGGCGCTGAGGTCGCCAGCGTGTGCTGGACTCCCAGCACACGCTGCATCAGATTGAAGTCGAGCGCGGTCACACCCGGCAGCTTGCCCAGCCGGTCGCGGATCAGCGCTTCTTCCGTCGGGCAATCCATGTTCTCGATCCGGTACGTCACCCGCTCGCCGATCGGCGGCGCGGAAACGGCAGCGGTTGGTTGCTGCTGCAGGGCCGAGGATGGGATCACAGCCGCGGCTTCGATCGGCCCCGTGTGGCCGAAGGTCTGCTCCTTGGCGCGCATGCCGATCGAGGCCAGGACCTGCTCCATCTGCGCGCGTGCCTGAGCGAGGTGTTTCACCGACAGGGTGCGCTCAGCGAGGTCGAAGTCGAGGTCCTGAATTCCCTCGACTGCCCCGAGGTGCGAGCGGATGAGTTTCTCCTCGCTCGGGCAGTCCATGTTCTCGATGCGGTAGGTGGTCGACACGGCGGCGTCTCGGACAGCCTGAGCCTTCATGCCCACCGAATTCAGCGCTTGCTCCAAGGCATCGGCCGAGACTTCGCGGTGCGAAATGGTCAACAAACGCTGCGGAAGATCGAACAGGAGCCGCTCGACACCGGGCATGCCCTCCAGCGTTCGCCGCACCAGTGCTTCCTCATTGCGGCAATCCATGTTGCTCACGTGGAAAACGGTGGTTTCAGTGCTGGCCTGCTCACTGGCGCACGCCGTCTGTTGGCCATTGCCGCCGGAGCAGGCGCATGGGCTGGAAGGTTCTTTGTTCATAGATCGCTCTTCATTGACAAGGTTTTCCCCGGATGCCATCATTAGAAAACCTCTAGTAGATATAGAGTCAAGTTTTTTATAGGAAGCAACCATGATGCGGATCGGTGAACTGGGCAAGAAGGCAGATTGCTTGGTGCAGACCGTGCGCTTTTACGAGTCAGAAGGCTTGCTGCCCGAGCCTGCACGTAGCGAGGGCAACTTCAGGCTCTATGACGAAGTCCATTTGCAGCGCTTGCTGTTCATCCGCCGCTGCCGGGCGAAGGACATGACGCTGGATGAGATCCGTCAACTGCTGAACTTACGGGATCGGCCAGAGTTGGGCTGCGGCGAGGTGAACGCGCTGGTCGACGCTCATATCGCGCAAGTGCGGACCAAGATGAAGGAATTGCGCGCCTTGGAGCGCGAGTTAATGGATCTGCGACGCTCCTGCGATAGCGCCCGAACCTCGCGCGAGTGCGGCATTCTCAACAGCTTGGCCGAGCCCGCCTGAAGCTCGAGCGTGTCATCGGTGCTGGAAGTGATCGGGTCCAGTTCTGAGAGCCACGTGCCGCGCTCCATCATGCGAAAGCGCGCGGTTCTGACGTTTTGAGACGGCGTGCGACCGAGGGCGTGGCCCACAGGAGCCAGCGCGAGCCGGACGACCTGCGCGCCGCAATCTCCGCCACCTTACGGGTTCTCCAGGCCAGACCGAGCATCGCGGCGTGGCTGCGCAGGTGCAGGTGCAGGCCAAGGTAGCAGTGCGCCACGACGCGGCCCGACTCATGGGCACGCCACGCAACTCGCGATCGCTTCGCAAGAAGCCGCAAGGCCCGACTCGCGCAAGAATGCGACGTGGGCAAGATCGTATAGCCAGCAGCGCAAGCGTTTGCCGCTGCTGGCCGGCTCCGGAAGGGATAGACAAGCTGCGGGCCGTAGTCCATTGGAAAGTCCATCTTTCTTGAGTGTCACTCTTTGGCGCCCAGCGTGTGCTTTTGCGACCGGAAAGCGCTGAACAAGTGGCCCCCGGGCATCCAGAAATCGCCGTAGTTGACTTGGGCGTCTTCGTGCTCACGCTTGTGATGCCAGCGATGGGCTTCAGCCACCCCGATCAACAATCCCAACGGCCCGACCCGGTATCCCAGATTGGAGTGCTGGAAGGCCAGATGCACGACCAAGAAGCCGAGCCATGCGCCGACGGCCAACCACAGCTTGGAACGCCGCTACTGGCTCAACGGGGAGTGGAAAGGCCGCCCGCCCTCTAGCAAGGCGGCACAAGCGAGCGCGACGATCACTGTGAGTAGCTCCGTCGGAAAAGACGGCCGGCCGGTCGCGAGCTCGCCGAAGAGCACAACCGCAGTGGCGCCACGGATCAGTGGATAGCAGCCATACCGGATGACAGTCGCAATGAAGGGGGCGCATTGGTGCTCATCTGTTCTGTCCTAAAGCTCTGACTGGATTGGAAAACCTTCTAGCTACGGTAGAGTCAAGGGCGTCCGGGAAGACCCTGTGGCAAGTTCGTTGCATCTGCGCCTTGACTCTCCAGCCGCTACAGGCTTCAGCATCCATCGATTTGGAAGGAACAATGCATGGCTGAAAACCACAGAAATCACGAAAACGACGAGTTGGGCCGCCTAGATGCGAGCGATGCGAAGGACCGAAAGATTCTTCTGACTGTGTTGCTGATCAACCTGACGCAGTCCGCCGCCGGCATTGCCCTTGGCATCTGGGCTGGCTCTACGGCGCTGATGGGCGCCGGGTTGGACAACCTCGCCGATGCGTCGGTCTATGCGGTTAGCCTGTATGCCGTCGGTCGTGCGGCAACGGTCAAGGTGGGCGCGGCCCGCTTGTCGGGTTTCTTGCTAATCGGCCTGGCCGCGCTGCTGCTGTTGGAAGTCCTACGCCGCTTCGCTGGAGGGGAAGAGCCTGTCGGCCCAGCCATGATGGCCATGGCCGCGCTGAACGCGGCTTTGAACCTAGTGTGCCTCAGACTACTGCGCCGCCATCGCGGGGAAGATGTGAACTTCAAGGCGTCAGCGATCTTTACCAGCAACGACTCCATCGTCAATGGTGCGATTGTGCTGTCCGGGGTGCTGGTGATGGGGTTCGGGTCGAACATCCCGGATCTGGTGCTGGGCGTCATCGTGGCCGCAATCGCAGCGAATGGGGGGCGGGAAATCCTGCGCGAAGCATCGGAAACAGCTCGCCGTAAGGCGGGCACATAAGGCATGTTTTCGCCCAGTTCATCCCGAGGTTTACCTCTGCAAAAGAGGTAGTCCAGCCTTTGGGCTACGGCCTCGGCTGCAGCCGAGCGTACCATTGGCGATGGCCGCGCGATAGGCGGGCATGCCGTTCTCGACCTCCGTCTGCCGTACAGCAGCGGTGCGCAAGGTTGAGGGTGCATGTCGTCTCTCCTGTTCGTGTGGCCCAGGCCAATGGCCGGGCCGGGACGTTGATGGGCAGGAGAATGGCGCCGAAGGCCCAACGGCCTTCGGCTCGGGAGAAAAGAGGAACCACCCGTGGGCTGATTGGCAGGCCCGGTCGTCGCTAGAACCATCTGCTCATCAAGCAATCACACCCGGCCCATGTCGTGGCTGGGGCCGGCATCGTCTGGCGCACATCCGCGCACAAAGGGAGCCCGTTTTTGCACCGGCGGGCACCGGCACCGATTACCGCTGACCACGAAGGGTCTCCCGGTGGCTCGTGCAGCCTGGCAAGCCACCGGGAGACCCTTCGCAGAGGGCGGAAGAAACGCAGATCAACAGAACGCGCGTGGTGCGGCTCGCAGAGAAGCTACCTTCAGGTCCCGCGGCCGGGGACGGCTGGGCGGGACGCGCACACGGATCAAGAAGGCGTTGCGCGCTGGGCGTCCCGCAGGGCATGCGGCGGAGTGCGGGACAGGGGCCACGCCGCCGAAGGCGGGCACGGCTCACGGGGAACGGGGGCGGTCAGGAGCCTTTGCGGCCGCTACGGCGCGGGCGCGAGGCGCCGCGCTTGGAGCTGCCGGATTCGACTGGCAGCGTGCCTTTGCAGTCCGGGTAGCGGCTGCACGACCAGAACGGGCCGCTCTTGCCGCTGCGCTGGCGCGTGGGTGCTCCGCACTGCGGGCATGCCGGCCCTTGGGGAACCTTGATGGACAGGGAGGCGCTGCCGTACTGCGCAATCAACTGCGAAATCCACGCGGCCTGCTTGCCGATGAACACGTCCAGGGTGAGCTGTCCGGCCTCGATCATGTCGAGCGCCTGTTCCCAGACGGCGGTGGTGCCAGGGTCGGCAATCGCCGCAGGCACGGCATCGATCAAAGTGAAAGCCGCATCCGAGGCGCGGATGGCGCGCCCCTTCTTCACGAGGTAGCCGCGAGCGATCAGGCCGCCGATGATGTTGGCCCGCGTCGCTTCGGTGCCGATGCCAACCGTATCCTTGAGCTTCTGCTTCAGGCGGGGATCGGACACCAGCTTGGCGACGCCTTTCATGGACTTGACCAACTCGCCTTGCGTGTACGGTTTGGGCGGCAGCGTCTTGAGTGCCTTGAGATCGACGTCGGCCACCTGGCATGCCAGGCCCTCATACAGTTTCGGCAGCGCGGGCAGCACCTGGGCGCGGACCGCAGTATCGCCCTCGCCATCACCGTCTTCGGCCTGCGGCTCGGCGAGCACCTGGCGCCAACCCGGGATGACAACCTGCTTGCCCGTGGCCGCCAGGTTCTGCCCCCCGCACGAAAACTTGGCCACAGTGCGGTCGAACTCGTGGTGAGGGAGGAACTGCGCCAGGTAATGCGACCGGATGAGCCTGTACACGGCCAGTTCCTTCTCGCTCATGGCGGAGAGCTTCGCCGGTTCGAGCGTCGGGATGATGCCGTGGTGCGCCGTGACCTTGCCATCGTTCCAGGCGCGCGAGCGCTGCGAGCGGTCGAGCTGGCCCATGATCGAGCGCAGCGAGGGATCGGTCTTGAGCAGGCTGTCGAGAACGGTGGGCACTTCGGCAAACATGCTCTCGGGCAGGTAGCCGGAGTCCGAGCGGGGGTACGTCGTGGCCTTGTGCGTCTCGTACAGGGCTTGGGCAATCTCCAAGGTTTCCTGCACGTCCAGCCCAAGCTGCTTGGAACACACTTCCTGCAAGGTGCCCAGGTCGAACGGCAGCGGCGGGCCTTCGCGGACACGCTCAGTCTCCACCGACACGACGTGGGCACTGCCCGCAGCGCGGATCTGCTGCATGGTCTGCTGTGCGACCGGCTGCCGCAGGCAGCGGCCTGCGTCGTCGGTGCACGCATCGGGTGGAACCCATTGCGCGGCGAAAGTCGAACCGCCTGCGAACAGGGACACGGCGATGGCCCAGTATGGTACGGACACGAAGCGCGCGATCTCGCGGTCGCGGTCCACAACGAGCTTGAGCGTCGGGGTCTGTACGCGGCCGACCGACAGCACGCCGTCGTAACCCGCCTGTCGCCCTAGCACCGTGAACAGCCGGCTCAGGTTCATGCCCACGAGCCAATCCGCACGGGAGCGCGCCAGCGCCGAGTGGTACATCGAAAGCGTCTCGGCCGAAGGCCGCAGCTGGCCCAGTGCCGCCCGAATGGACGCATCGTTGAGCGCCGACAGCCACAGGCGTTCGATGGGGCCGCGGTAGCCGCAAAGCTCCACGATCTCGCGGGCGATCAATTCGCCCTCGCGGTCGGCATCGGTGGCGATAACCAGGTGAGTCGCCTTCGCCAAGAGCGCCTTGACGACCTTGAATTGCGTGGCGGTCTTCGGTTTGACCTCGACCCGCCAGTGCTGGGGAATGATGGGCAACTGCTCAACGGACCATCGTTTGAGCTGCTCGTCGTAGGCCTCGGGCGGCGCCGCCTCCACGAGATGGCCGATGCACCAGGTGACCGTGACGCCGGAACCGTTGAGGCAGCCTTCACCGCGCTGCGTGGCGCCGAGAATCCGGCCAATGTCTTTGCCCTGGGAGGGTTTCTCGCACAAGAACAGCCGCATATCCGTCCATCCCGATTCCTGTTGTTCATGGAGTTGCTGGGATCGAGGATGCCGAGCGCAGCCCCTGGCAGCAGCAAACAAGCCGCATGCGGCAGCGACCGCTTTCACGCCGATGAAATGGCGAGTGCGGGGAAGGTGCGTGGCCGGAAGTGTGCGGGCCGAGAGCCGCGATTTCCGGGAGCGCGCGTGGAACTCGGTGGACGTTGGTGGAGCTATCCCCTGGGGATAATTCGCAGCGCATGGAGGGCGGCGAAGCACTGCGGCAGCCGCCCTCCATGCCCGATCACTTCCTGCGCTTGGTCTCTTTCGGCGCCGTCGATTCCTGGGTGGCCTGGGGCTTCGGCTCTGCCTCCTGTGGCTTCGGGCTGAGGGCCACAGACTCGATGCGGTACGGCAGGATGCCGACACTGCGCGCGTTGACCTGCCAAGTCTCACGCGGCTGATCTTCGTTGTCCGTCCAGGGGTCGCGCTCCATGCGGCCGACGACCAGCACCCGCATGCCCTTCTGGTAGAGCTGCTGCCAGCGGTCGGCGTCGTGGTGCCAGAGTTCCACCGGCGCCCAGAAGCCGCCGCGGTCCTCGAACTCGCCGCCCTTGGTGGGGACGGGGTTGTCGAAGTACACGTTCAGCCGGAGCAACCGGCGAGGATCGTCGTTGCCATTGGGGAATTCGCGGTACTCGGGAGGCGATCCGATGTTGCCCTCGCCGATGAATTGTGTGCTCATGTTGGAATCTCCGTGGTGGTTGAAATACCCGTGCCTCGTTGGGCTCGGGCGCGTGCTCGGATGGCAGGCGCAATCACCGATCGCGCACTGCGGCAGGAACGGACGCGAGCCGGCGCAGGTAGGTGTTGTCCGCCTGCGCGGCCTTGCTGGCGCATTCCTGTGCTTGCCTGCCCAGGGTGTGCAGCAGGCTGATCTGCATGTTCAGCATGACGCGCTGCAGTTCGATCTCGTGCAGGTCGTGCAGCAGGTTGACCGGCGTGCTGGGGCTCGCCATCAGCTCCTGCCACAACGCCACGCCCATGGCCGATCGATCGTGCTTGCGCCAGCGAAGAAAGGTCGTGCCTGCGCCAGTGGTCTGCTGGGCCAGCTCGACGGGAAGCAGGTGGAAGGGATGCCCGCACGCCTGTGGCAGCACCTGTCGCTGCGCCAGGGCAATCAACTCGTCGCGCATGGCGAAGCACTGGCTGGCCCAGGCCTCGAAGTCCCCTTTACCTTTAAAAGGCTTTAAAAGGCCTTTTAGAGAGGCCGCGTGTTCCAGCCGCATGAAGGCTGGCTGTTCCAGACGACGGAAGTAGCGCGGTTCGCGGTTCGGGTCGCTCATGCCGGTTCGTCCTCGCCGGCGGCTGTGGACTTGGCCTCGGCCGAATCGGCGGCAGCGCCTTCGTCGGTGGGAGATGCGGCTGCGGCAGCGCTATCACCACGCTGTTGCAGACCACGGCGCACGACGGGCGGCGCAAACTTCGAGCGGCGCATGCCTTCCAGCACGTCCTGCGGCAGTTCGCCGAACTTCTCCAATGCTGCCCGAGCTGCGGCGTTCTTGGCCGCGAAGTCGTCGCGGGTGCAGCCCGAGTAGCGGTATTGCTGGGCCAGGCTGAACAGGCTGCGCAGCGCGTGGGCACCTTCGTTGAGCCAGCGCTCCAACGTCGAGCGATCGATCAGCGCGGTGTGGTGGGCGAGGATCAGCTTGCGCGCGATGTCGTCGTAGTCGGCCAGGAGATAGACGGCGGCAAAGCCCAACTGCGCATTGACGAACAGCGGAAGCTTGACGGGCTGCACGTTGAGGTTCTCGCCCAGGGTCAACGCGGCGGGCACGCCGGCCAGGGCCTGGTCCACCTGGTCGCGCAGCGTCTGCAGCGTGGTCCTGGTCTGGTCGAGCTTGTCTTCGATGCGAAGCATCCACCAGTCGCTGTATGGGTCGTCCTGCTCCGAGCCGCGCTTCATCTTGTTCATGACGGCGATGTAGCCGTTCAGGCCGACGATGCCCGGTCGCCCCTCGGCGGCGGCGCGGCCATGCCAGATGCGCGAGGCGTGGTGGGTGTGCAGCGTCAGCGACATCGCGCTGCGCAGGGAGCCGAGGTTGAGTTGCAATGGTTCGTTGCTGGTTGCCATGGTGATCGCTCGCTGGTGGACAGGGAGCCGCCAGCATCCGCATGCAGCGGAAGGCAGTCAGTCAACAAACCGAAATGAGCCGACCCCCGGTTCTGTGCGCGCTGGCGGCGCAGCGCGCAACGGTCCCCTGGGGACCGCTCCGCAGATGGGCACTCACATCGGCGTTCCCGTCCTCGGTTGTTGACGGTATGCGTGCTGCACCGCACGTCGCGCTGCCGTTCGACACGATCCTTCGCCGCGCAGCCGTCCCCAGGGGACCGTTCCGTTGAGCGCCATGGAGGTCTGCTTCATGGTCTTGCATGCGCTCTACTCAGGTTTTGCGCAGCATGTCGCGCCGTCGCCCGGCGCTTCACCGCACAGCCGTCCCCAGGGGACCGTTTCTGCCGACCGCCATGGAGATCTACTTCACGGCTTTGACAAGCCCTGTGCTCAGGATTTGCGCAGCAGATCGCGCAGGCGCTCGATGTGCTGCCGGGCCACCTCGGGCGGCACGACGTTGCGCGGCGGCTCGGTTGGTGGCGCTCGCGCCGCCGATGGTGTTGGCGGTGCCGGGCCGGTCTGCTTGGCCCAGGCATTGAACTCGCCGCGCATGGCGCGCTGGATGATGCCGAACAGATAACCGGCGGGGTTGCGGATGCCATGCTTGCCGCACCGTGCGGCCCATTCGTCCAGCACGGCCTGCCGCAGGGCAGCGTCCACCTGCTGCAACGCCATCTTGGCTCCGGCCTGCTGTTCCGCCTTCAGTTCCGCGAAGCGCTTGGGCCATTGCAGGTCGCCCAGCGCACGCGCCTGCGCGGTAGTACGTACTTCATCAATATGACTACTACGTACTGTACGGTCCTGCTTCGAATTCCGAAGAGCGCCGTCTGGCGCGGGTTTCGGCCCTGCTTCGGATTCCGAAGATGGGCGATCGCCATTCCGAAGAAGGCTCGCGGGCCCTTCTTCGGAATCGTGGACCGCATCCTCCTGTGGATAACTTTCGGAGGCGGTGATGCCCTGGTCGGCCAGGCGCTCGGCGAGCACTTGCAGCCGCGACGGCAAGGTGCGTCCGGACAGCATCGGGTCGTCCGCGATCTCCTGGAGGGTGTTGAGTCCCACCACCTGGACGGCCTTGGCCGAATGCCCCAGCGACTGGCTGACCAGGGCCAGGTAGTCGGCGTCGAGTTGCATCGCCTCGAACGGCGTCAGCGGTTCGTCGTGCAGGACGTAGAGGTTGCCGAGGATGCGACCGGTCTTGGGGTCGCGCCGTCGTCGCACGAGGCTCAGCCAGCGCGTCAGGCGCAGCAGCGTCAGCGCCCGCGCCACGGTCTCATGGGAGGCCTGGCCTGCGCAGGGCATCGACGCCAGCCAGGGGCGCAACTGCTCATAGGTGGGAAATGCCGTGACGCCATCGTCGTTGAGCATCAATCGGAACACCTGCCAGGCGTTGCGCTCCAGCGGTGTCAGGCGGCGGTCGAGGAACAGCCGCCGCGGCACGCTCCCGTGCCGATTGCCACTGAACAGGAAGGCGTCGCCGGACGTAGGAGGCGTGGGCGTTGGAGCAGGCAGGGACGCGGGAGCGCCAGAGCTGGACTTGGGCGCGAGGTCCTTCAGCGCAGCGTCGAACAGGTCGGCGAGTGCGATGGGGCCAGGGCGCTGGGCTCGTGGGGCGGTGTCGTCCACGGCCATGGCCTAGCCCAATCCCTGATCGACCCAGTTCCTGATCGCGGCCCAGACCACCGAGAGCGGCAGCGACATGCCCTCGGCCAGGTCCATGGCCGCATCGAGAATCGAGGTCTCGTCCTCCAGATCGACGTTCCTGCTGCTGGTCACGGCTTTCCATTGCCGCCACAGTTCGGTGTCCTGGGTCTCGTCCAGGACGGGGTGGCGCCCCTTGCGCTTGGGCAGGCCGAGGATCTCCCGCCGCAGGGCGACTTCCTGATGGGTCAGGCCATAGAAGCGGCTGACCATCTCCGTGCTGGCCCCCAGCCGCAGCATGCGATCGACCGTGGCGATTTCCTTCTCCACGTCCTGTGCCTGGTTGAGCAGGCGCTGCAGCACTTCGCGGTTGACCGTGACCGAGCACCACGAGACGCTGGCGTTGGCCAGCACGCTGATCAGCGCGGGGTGCTTGAGCGCATCCAGCTCGGCCTCGCCGAAGCCCATGGCCTTGCAGCGGCGCAGTTGGCCGTTGCGAAGGTCATACAGCGCCTGGGCAATCACGGCCTGGTTGAGCGGATGCGATGTGGACATGCGGCCTCCCTCGCTCACGTCCCGGGCGCCGTGGTGCCGGCTTCCAGGTCCAGCAGACGCCGGGCGAGGCGCAGCAGCCGAAAGAGCTTGACCAACGCCGTGTCGCTCAAGCGCCTTGCGCCGCTGCCATGGCCTTGGCTCTGGCCGTGCAACAGGGTCGGCAGGTCGGCGGCGAGCTGCGCGCCGTCCAGGCCCGCTTCGGCGACGGGCTGACCCGTCAGGGAAGTGAGCAGCGTCAGCACCGCGCGGCCGAGCGGCGACGGGGCTTGGCCGCGGGCGCGGCACGCAAACCCGATGCCATCGGCGCGATCCTCGATGCACTCGTCCAGGCCTGCCTCCCCGGCGATCTCGCGCGCGAACTGCGCGATGTGGATGCGCAGCCGATCGGGCGTGTCCAGGCCGGCGTCGATGTACCAGACGTCGGAGATCGGATAGAGTCCGCCGAGTTGCACCGGGATGGACTGCAGCACGCTCGCCGAGAAGTCGGGCGGCAGCGCATCGCCCAACTGGTCGGCGACCATGCGCTGGATCGATTGGAGCCGTTCTGTCGTCGGTGCTGGCGAGACGATGTGCTCGCGAAGCAGATCGCCCGGTGCGGCCGGCTGGCTTCCCGTGGCCGCTTCGCCAACCGCCGTGTCGTCGTGGCGCAAGGTGGGCTCGGACGCCGGAGGGCTGGCGGGTGGAGGACCGGCCGCCGCTGCAGGCGTGGCGATGGACGATGCTGCGCCCGGCGGAGTCGGCGTGCCGGCGGTGGGCGAAGGCAACGCCGGCTGCGCCGCAGGTGGCGTCGGGTCACTGACCAGCGCCCGGTGGCGGCTTTCCGATTCGGTCAGGTCCAGCGCCAGCACGTCGTAGCCGATGCCCAGCAGCTCGGACATCTGGCCGATCAGCTCGTCTTGCACGCGCTGCGGCGCGAACTCGTCGCCCTGCGTGTCGAACTGCGCCAGCACCTCCTGAAAGAAACTGTCGAAGTCCAGCGGCAGCGAACGGTCCTTGGCGTAGTGCTCCCAGGTGCGTTTGCAGGCCGTGCGCATGACCGACAGCCGCTCGACCTGGTGGCGCCCCAGGCCGCCATAGAGCACAGTGGGAATGGCGGGCAGCAGGTAGCGCACCGCGTCGGCCATGCGGGTGATGTGCGACCGCTGGACGGGGAAGCCATCGGCCGCCAGGCGGCGGGCCAGTTCCGACTGGCTCAGGGCGGCGCCGCTCTCCTGCTCGTAGAACTCCCGTGCTTTCTCGACGCCGAGCGCGCGCTCGATGAACGTGAGGCCGCCGCGCAGTTCGTTCTCGGCAAGATGCCCGGTCAGCGCGACGATTTCACCGCGCTCCGGCCATGGTCGGAACAGGCACGATATGCGGAAGAAGCGTTCTTCCTTGGTCTCCGACCAGAGTTCGCGCAGGATCGCCAGTCGCGTGTTGCCGCCGTTGCGGATGATGTAGTGGTCCTCGCCGGGCCTGCGCGTGATGGCCGGCGCCGCGTCCAGGCCGCGCTCGCGGATGGATGCCTTGATTTCCTCGTAAGCCGGGTTGCGCTTCATGCGCGGGTCATGGTCGTAGGGCCGCAACTGGTCCAGCGTCACGACCATGGGCGTGTCCGCGATCGGGTCGCTCAAGGCCGTAGCCGCTGGGCCGCTGCGCTCGAAGCCGGCCGCGAGCAGCTTGCCTGCCATGTCCTGCGAGGTCATGTCAGCCATGGCCGCACCCCTCGCAGTCCCCACGACCGCCGGCCGGCGCCATGCGGGCCTCTCGCTCGGCGCGGCGGATCTGCGCACGGGCGTTCAATTCGGCCCGGTGGTCACTCGCTGTCGAACTCGTGTAGATCGCCGCGCAGCCGGCCTTGGTGAACTTGAGGTGCCCGCCCGGCGTGCGCTTGACGTGCCAGCCCTCACCGACCGCGAACTCGATCAGGGCGCGCAGCCGCTTGTGGCCGCGGGCCAGCTCATGTGCGTTCGCCATGGGGCCTCCCAGGATCAAGAGGTCGCTGCGGGCGGCCGGATACTTGAGCGAGTCGGTCCTGCCATTGCGGGAACAACTCGCTGGCGAGCGCGCGCATCGTGTCGAGCGCGGCAGGGGCGACTCTGCCGGGCGGCTGGCGGTGCTCGACCCGATGCACCGGCAGGCCGCGCGTTGCGGCACGTGGATACGCTTCTATGGCCGGCACGTCGGTGGCGAGCACGCGGATGCCGGCGCTGTCCTGGAACAGGTCGCGCAAGGCCTGCTGGATCAGCCGTGCGTTGGCGGACACCGGGTGGACGCGGTTGATGAGCAAGTGCAGCGGCGGCGGTTCGATGCCCAGGTGCCGGTACGGCGCAATGTCTTCGAGCAACTGCATGGTGCCGCGCCGCAGCTCGCGTGCCGCGAGGATCTCCGGCGTGACGGGCGACAGCGCGAGATCGGAGGCGAGCACCGCCATCTCCAGCAGCACGGAACGCGCGCCCTGGGTGTCGATCAGCACCAGGTCGTAGAGGGGAGCAAGTGCTGGCAGCAGATGCCGCAACCGCAGGCGGCCATCCGGCGCATGCAGCAACAACGTGTTCAGCTCGCCCCGGTGGTCGTCGGACAGCACCAGGTCCAGGCCCGCGATTATCGTGCGGGACACGAGCTGGCCAAGGTCGCGCTCGTTGAAGGCCAACAGCTCATAGATGCCGCCCGGCGCGCGCTGGGTCAGTTCGTAGTAGGAGGACAAGGTGGGCTGCACGTCGAGATCGAGCAGCAGCACGCGCAGGCCCGCGTCCGCGGCGAGCCCGCCCAGGTTGGCGGCCGTCGTGGTCTTGCCGACGCCGCCCTTCGTTGAAATGATGGACACGACCTGCATGGCGCTCTCCGGCTGGGAATGGGAAGTCCGCGGGAGAGCGGGTCAGGTCCGGTGGTTGAGGCGCTCGGCGATCCACTGGTCGATTTCGATCGAATCCCAGCCGACAGCGCGCACGCCCAGGCGCAGCGCCTGAGGGAACTGGCGCTTCTTCATCAGGTTGTAGATGTGGGCGCGTTTGAAGCCGGACTTCGCTTCGACTTCATCGAGCCGCAGGATGCGGCGCTCGTTCGGCGGGAGTACAGGGGTCTGCGACATGGCGGTCACTCCTGAACGCTCGGTGGCGTTTGTTGGCGTGACCTCTATTCAATAGACCTGGCTGCGGAAAGACATTGCAAATGCAATCTCCGCGATTGCACATACAAGCTGGATAACCTCATGCGCTTGCGCTACGAACGTACCTCTTAGCGTTGGCGAACTTTCCGTTTAAGGTGCGCTCAGTGATGCCCATGGTGCCGCCGTAGTGGGCGACCAATGCAGAGACAAGGGCCTCCTGCGTTTTGAAGCTGGAATAGGGCACGCCTGAAGGCGACTGGCTCAGCATCAGCGTCAACATCCCTCCAATGATGTTGAGATAGGTCGTTTCCGCCCGTTCGCTGATCTCGCATTGCTTGGATGCCAACAGCACCGAGGATTGCTTGAGTAGCGTGTCGTGCTGCTCCTGCAGTTCTCGCATCTCACGTCGGGCTTGTTCAAGCGCGGCCTGAAGGGCCAGCCGCTCCACGAGGATCGCCTGTCCTGTTTCCATGGTGATGAAAGGATGCGCCATGCGTTCGCCACGGCTGAACAGAAATCCTGGCCGGTGCTCGGGATAGTGGGTGCGCATCCAGCGTTTTAGATCGACATGGCGAACAGTCAGATCCAGAGAATTGAGCAGGTTCGGATCATTGAGCGTGATCCCGTTCTTGCCGTAGGGCAGCTCTCCGTTGAGGATGCCGTCATAGATACGTTCCGAGTGCAGCCGGCACTCATTCCATCGAGGGCAGTTCAGCGACCGAGGCAGGACACGCGGTGACGCGATCGTGGCCAGGATCATCGGGAGATACCGCAGCAACCCAGCCCATCGGATGGCCGCCTCGATGGGACGATAGAACACCTTTGATGTTGAAATGTCCTTGTGCATGTCTTCGTCTCCTTTCGGGTGCGCTACATCACCGGCTCCTTTCTTGCCCAAGGGCTGTTGTGTCGTTATGGCCTGCGACGGACGCTTGAGGCGATGCCCTAAGCGAAGGCGGAGGAGGCCATTGGCGTCCGCCGCAGGTGGCCTTGTCTTGCTTGATATGCAAGAATCGATCAGTTGCCGGCCCATCGAGCGATGAGGACGCAAGCTCGATATTGGCGCTCACGGTACCAGCGTCATAGGTGGCGCAAAGCCCATCAAGACCGATTTGGTATGGTCTGATATCCAGACGGTTCAAGACCAGCGAGTTGAAGCGTTCGACGCCCCTACGTCCAGTTGGGGACTGGAAATCAGCGGTTAGTGATGCATCGCTCCACATGCTGATATATCGACAAAGTATCTGCCGCAGTACCAGTGACCCTGCCAGGTTGCCCCAGCACATAGGAGACGGAGATGGCTGAACATTCCCATGAACATCAACATCACACATCCGGTCAGATGGGTAAGCACGGCCGACCATACGCCAAGTTCTGGGTGAACATGGTGTTGGGCCTCGTCGTCATGTACTTCGTAATGTTCAGCATGATCGACGGCGCCAGGGACTTCAGAAACAATCTCAACATGCTCTACATGGCGGTCACTATGTGGGCGCCAATGGGCATCTTCATGCTAGCGACAATGCCCGGCATGTTTCCAAACCGGCGGCTCAATCTCGTGCTGTACGGCTTGTTTGCCGTTCTCACACTCGGTTCTTTTGCCGCTACCCGTGCTCAAACCGGAATCGGCGATCGACAGTTCATCGCGTCTATGGTCCCGCACCATTCGGGAGCGATCCTCATGTGCCGCGAGGCGCAGCTCTCAGATCCGGAACTCGTCAACCTATGCCAAGCGATTTCCGATGGCCAGCGCGCGGAGATCGAGCAGATGAACCGGATTGCTGCACGCCTTCGTTGAGGCTGGCTGCCACTACACTGGCGCCGCGTTGCGCTCCGGCGAAGTTAGCCGCAGCGATGTAAAGATGAGTACTTGCGGTGTTCCGATGCCGGCGGTTGTGTCCTACAGCCGTCCAGGTGCCAGGTAGTCCACGCGACACCACCCCGCGCTGCCTGCGGAGCGAGCGCAAGTCATGATCGTCGCAAGTTGGAGTTCGATAGCGAACCCGCTCAGCAGCTGGACGCATCAGGCGTAACGACGGGTGGATGGATCATCCTTGGACGCTGGTGGAAGTGGTTGGATGAACTTTGTTGCCGAGGGCGAAAAACAAGGCTATAATTGAGTTCTTCGCTGATCACCACAGTGGAGAAAGTGATTGGGAAACAGAGACTTAGCGCTCTAGTGCATGACTCGTTTCCCGCTCCAGATTCAAGAAGAACGCTCCCGAAAGGGAGCGTTTTTCGTTTGTCACACCGGTTGCACCACCACCGCGCCAGCGTGCCTTGCCGGGCAGGGCGCTGCACCAGGTCCGGGCATTCTGCCGGTCGAAACCGGGGGAGCTGTTGTCCTGCGGGATGTAGACGTAGGGAACGTCATCTCGTAGGTGAAGTGGTAGTAGTAGGTGCGGTCCTTCCCATACAACCAGTAGTTCGACGAACCGTCGTTGATCGCATACGGCTCGAAGGTGAGGATCGAGGATTCGGCGGGAATGAAGTTGCTGCGCTCCATCAGTAGCAGCAGGGCGTTCGAGACCAGTGGGGTGGTCAGGACGAGCACGATCACACCGACAGTCGCTGTCGTGATCGAGCCAATCAGCAGCCAACGGCGAGGGTGTTTCATGCTCGTGCAGCATCGAAGCAAGGAATTGCCGCAATGTGCAATACGCCGTGAAAGTCGTCCAGTGTTCCGTGCCGGGAACGCATTGAAAGCGTAGTGAAAGGCTGGGTCGGCGTTGCCTGAACCGCACGCTTGTTGTGACCGTTTTCGGACCAATTCTCCATGTTCGCTCCACAATCGCACGGTAGCCTTCTTGCTCCTTCTACACGTTGGCGGGCTGGTGGTCAGGCGTATCACTTCAGTGGCAGTGCCCAGGACAGGGCGTGAACTCTCCCTGCAGGCAGTGCTGCGCCCCGGCGCGTTGTTGGCAACCCTGGCCTTGGCGGGTTGCATGTCGGTGTCCGTCCCGGACCTGCCTGACCGCACACCCAGCACCTGGACCCAGGTGCCGCAGGGGCAGGGTGTGGCGGTGGACGCCAGGCAGTGGTGGAAGGTGCTGGCCGACCCGGCGCTGGACGGCCTGGTCGAGCAGGCCATCGCCGGCAACCTTGATCTGCAGCAGGCCACGTTGCGCCTGCAGGCAGTGCGGATCGTCGCCGGCGCCTCGGATTCGCGCTTCCTGCCGGAGATCTCGGCCAGCGCCAAGCAGGTACAGGACGCCGCCGCGGTCGACACCTATTTCCATGCAGGCATCGAAGCGATCTGGGACCTGGGCCTGTTCGGTGCCGCCGAGAGTGCCCATCTCAGCGCGCAGGCCTCGGCCGGCAATGCCGAGGCGTTGCGCAATGCCGCGCAGGTGGCGGTGATCGCCGACGTGGTGCGCAGTTATGTCGACCTGACCGTGGCCCAGGCCCAGCAGGACCTGCTGGCCCGACATCAGGCCGTGGACGACCGCGGCGAACAGCTGGCGCTGGTCCGTCAGCGGCTGCGTCTGGATGAGCCGGGCGAGCTGGAACGGCTGCGCGCGCGGCAGGCGGCCACCCGTGCGGCCATCGCGCAGGCGCGGGAAAACGCCGACAACGCCGCCCGTGCGCTGGCATTGCTGCTGGGCCGGGAGCGTCCGGATCCGGCCTGGCACGCCTATCGCACGCCGCCGACGCTGGGTGCGTTCACGCTGCAGCAGGTCCCTGCGGATCTGCTGCGCCACCGCCCGCAGATCCTGCTGGCTGAATCAGAGTTGATGCAGGCAGCGGCCAGCAAGGGTTCGGCGCGCGCAGCGATGTATCCACGGGTCAGCCTTGGCGGCTCCATCCTGTACGCGTACAACCTCACCCAGAACGCCCGTTCCAATTCCGACTCCAGCCCGTCGATCGGCCCGTACATCGATATTCCGCTGTGGGACTGGGGCCAGCGCCGCGCGCGGTTCCATGCCGACGAGAAGCAACTGGACGCCGCCTTGCTCGGCTACCGCAAGGCCGTGCTGGAAGGCGTTAGCGAAGTGGAAGGTGCACTGGGTAGCCTGGCGCGCCAGGACAGCAGCATCCAATCGCTGCGTGCGGCCAATGATGCCGCCAACCAGCAGGTCAAGCGGCAGGCGCGGCAGGTGCAGCTGGGCCTGTCCAGCGAGTTCGACGGGCTGGATACGCAGCGTGCCGCATTGGCCTCGCAGGCCGACCTGATCGGTGCGCAGGGCGCGCGCGTGCTGGCCTTTGCATCGCTGTACCGCGCCCTCGGCGGTGCCCCGCTGCCTGCCGAGGGTGAGGGCGAACCACAATGATCGCACTCGCGCGCAAGACCCTGGCCTATGAGTGGCGCCGGTTCCTGCCGGTGGTGCTGGCGATGTGTTTCGCCGGTGTGCTGTTGATCGTGCAGGCCGCACTGGTGCTGGGCATCTTCGGTACCGCCGCGATCTACGTGAAGGCGTCCTCGGCCGATATCTGGGCTGGTTTCCCCGGCACCCAGAGCGTCAATTACGGCCATGCAATCAGCGCGGATGTGGAAAGCCATCTGCGCATGGACCCGGATGTCACCCGCGTCGAGCCCTACGAGTGGGTCGATGGCGAATGGCGGTCCGGCGCGCAGGGCACCGGCAATGTGTCGGTGTACCTGTCCGGCATCTCCACCCGGGACGACGCGATGATGTTCGCGCGCATCCTCCCTGCGAACCTGCGCGCGCAGCTTCGCGAGCCGGGTGCGGTGATCGTCGACAGCGCCGATCTGGATACGCTGGGCGTGGACCTGCAGAACAACCGTGCCTGGATCAATGGCAAGGCGGTGCGCGTGGTCGCTGCACAACCGGGCCTGCGGGGCCTTGGTGGTGTCAACGTACTGGCCTCGCTGGACACCGCGCGCGCCATCGCCGGCACCGACCCACACGCGGGAAGCACCTATTTCGTGGCGGGCCTGCGCTCGCCGGACCTGGCCGACCGCGTGCGTGACCGCCTGGCCGCGTCGATGGGCCAGGCCGCACCGGTCGAGTTCTGGACCGCGCCGGCGTTCGCCAGCCGTTCGCAGCAGTATTGGCTGTTCGATACCGGCGCAGGTATCGCCGTGTTGTTCATGGCCGTCATCGTCTGCTTCGTCGGTGCGGTGATCACCAACCAGTCGTTCGCCTCGGTGGTGGCCGGCTCGGTACGCGAGTACGCCACGCTCAATGCACTCGGTGCAGGCCGCTATGCGCTGGCACGGGTGGTGTTCGAGCAGGCGTTGCTGATCGGCGGCGTGGGCATGTTGCTGGCGGCGGCCTTCAGCACCGTGGTGCTGTTGCTCGCGCAGACCCAGCGCGTACCGGTGCAGCTGACGCCGATGGTGATCCTGGGCTGCGTGGCGCTGGTCGCGGTGATGGCCATGCTCTCCAGCATCATGGCGGTGCGCAGCGTCCTCCGCTCCGATCCATCGTTGCTGCTGCGTTGAGGACCGGCCGATGACTTCCACACGCGCCATCGCCCCGACCCTGCAGGCCGAAGCATTGGAAAAAGGCTTCATGTCCGGTGATGTGCAGGTGCCGGTGCTGCGTGGCCTGTCGCTGGACATCTATCCCGGCGAGCTGACCCTGGTATCCGGCCCGTCCGGCTGCGGCAAGAGCACGCTGCTGTCGCTGCTGTCCGGCCTGTCCGCACCCGATGGCGGTCGCGTGCACGCGCTGGGCCAGGACGTGGGTCACATGACCCGCAGTGAAGTGGAGCGTTTCCGCCTGCACCATGTCGGCTTCGTGTTCCAGGGCTTCAACCTGTTCCCGGCACTGACCGCGCTGGAGCAGGTGCAGCTGCCACTGGGCTACCGCGGCATGCGCAATCGCGAAAGCGAGCCGCTGGCCCGCCAGGCGGTGGAAGAAGTCGGCCTCAGCCATCGCAGCCACATGCGCCCGGCGCAGCTGTCCGGTGGCGAGAAACAGCGCGTCGCTGTCGCCCGCGCGTTCGCCAAGTCGCCGACGTTGATCTTCGCAGACGAACCCACCAGCGCGCTGGACGCCGAGAACGGTCAGCGCGTGATCGACATCCTGCATCGCTACGCACGCGCGCAGGGCGCCACCGTGCTGTGCGTGAGCCACGATCCGCGCCTGATCCGGCATGCCGATCGGGTGATCGCCATGGAAGACGGCATGGTCCGTGATGACCGCCGCCAGAACGAAACCGTAGAGTCCGCCCCATGACCAAGACGTCGCACCTGCTCCCCCTCAGCCTGGCCCTGTCCGCGGCACTGCTGCTCGGCGCCTGTTCCAGGGAAGCGCCCACCGCCGCATCGGCCTCCTCAGGCAAGGCGGGTACTGCCGCCGACGGCAAGGTCGCCGTGGCGCGGGGCATCATTGACGTCGAAGGTGGCCTGATCGCACTGGCACCGCCGGTGGATGGCTCGATCACTACAGCGCCGGTGAAGGAAGGCGCCACGGTGAAGAAGGGGCAGCTGCTGCTGTCGCTGGATGGCGCCCTGTTGCAGCAGGAAGTGGCAATGGCCACCGCCGATCTGGCCTTGGCCAATGACCGCCTGAAGGGCAGCCAGGCGCAGCTGCGCGAACTGGAGCGCAACGCCGCCCGACTGTCCACGGGCGCCAGCGAAGGTGTGTCCTCGAACCAGCAGGCCGATGCGGCCAAACAGCAGCTGGCCGGTGTGCGTGCCGATGTCGACGTGGCCGGTGCGCAGGTCGACCTGGCGCAGCACAAGCTGGAGCACGCGAAGCTGAGACTGCAGCAGATGTCATTGAGCGCGCCGGAAGCCGGCACCGTGGTCGGCCAGGTGCCGGGCGTCGGTGCCTTCGTGCAGGCGGGCAAGCCGGTGATCTCGTTGTTGCCGGCGCGCCCGCTGCAGGTGCGCGCCGAACTCAGCGCCGCCTACGCCGATGCCGTGCAGGTGGGCATGAAGGCTACTGTCGTGCCGGATAGTGATGGTGCGGAGAACACGGGCACGCTGCCGCCTGCACGCGTGGTGCGCATCAGTCCGGTGTTCGCGCAGGCACGCCTGCCTGAAGATGCAGGGCGTGGCGTGGCCAAAGTGGTGGAGTGCGTGCTGGAGTTCGATGGGCAAGCCAAGGCGCGCTTCGGCCAGCACGTGCGGGTGGAGTTCCGGAAGTAGGTCTCTAGCGCTGCGGCGGGGGAGTCTGTGGTGACCCGCGCCGGCAGAGCGTCCGCCACGCGCTCACCGCCGACACCACGCACAGCGCCAGCAGCAATCCCACGTCCAGCAGCAGCAACCACAGCAGGTGCATGCCTTGTACCGGCGGCTGGTGCATCGCCGACAGCATCCACGGTACCGACCACACCAGCAGCAGGGCGAAGGCGAAAAGCAGGCGCAGCCACAGTCGTTTCAGTCGCCACGGCCGCACGATCAACGCGGCCACCACCAGTTCAACCGTTCCCAGCAGCGCGAACAGGATGACGGTGCTGGTCGGGTAGGGCAGCTCAGCGCCTTCCAGTCGGTGCAGCAGCCAGTAGTCCGGGGTGAAACCGGCATTGACCAGCGCGGCGATCAGCGCCAGCCAGGTCAGCGCGACCAGCAACCAGAACAGGCGGACGTAGCGTGTCGGCATCGGCGGTGTCCGTGCTTGGGCGGGGCAGCGTACCCCAACCCGGACGCTCGTGACCGCATGATGTGAAGACTGTTGACGGCGTGAAGGAATTTGGACACAATGGCGCTCCTTCGACGCAGGTCGAACGGAATCTGCGGGAATAGCTCAGTTGGTAGAGCGCAACCTTGCCAAGGTTGAGGTCGCGAGTTCGAGTCTCGTTTCCCGCTCCAGATTCTACAGGGCCCCGGTAGGGGCCTTGTTTTTCTCCCGCCCCGGCAAGGCGGGGCACGTTGGGCCACAAGGCTTTGCGCGCAGTCAGAAAGGTGAAATCGCTGGTGTGTTTTCCGGATTTCCGGTAGCATGTCGGCTTACGCGGGAATAGCTCAGTTGGTAGAGCGCAACCTTGCCAAGGTTGAGGTCGCGAGTTCGAGTCTCGTTTCCCGCTCCATGTTCCGACAGGCCCCATCTTGGGGTTTTGTCTTGTCAGGGCTGGGTTCCTGGCGCGCAGTACGTTGGCCTCATGGCAGAGTGGCTATGCACCGGATTGCAAATCCGTTTACAGCGGTTCGATTCCGCTTGAGGCCTCCAAATAAACCCCTGATTCGTCAGGGGTTTTTCTTTGCCTGACGTTTGGCGGCGCTACCCAAAATCCCCTGATTCGTCCATGAAATCATCGGTCTGCCACCCGTTTTCGGGTGGCAAACTCGCGTTAACATGTGCCGAGTGCGTTTACGTGAGTTTGAGCAGGGATGGCAACCAAGCGACGCCGGGGCGACTCCTGGCAGTACACGATCAAGCGGGCGGGACTACTGCCCCAGCCGGTCTACCTGAGCTTTGCGTCGGAGGCAGAGGGCGACGAGTATGTGCGCCGCCTCGAGGCGCTGCTCGACCGTGGGGTGGTGCCGGAGGAGCTGGCCAATACCAAGGCGGCTGCGAAGGATCTACGCAGCCAGGTCAGCGAGTATCGGAGCGCGCAGCACATCTCGGTGGACGATGAGCAACTGCTGCCTGTGCTGCTTTCGCGACTGCCGATCGGCATTACGCTGCCGCAGCTGACCTTCACCTGGGCGACCGAGTGGGTGACCACCATGAAGCGTGAGCAGAACCTTGCGCCTTCAACGATCCGGCACTACGTGGGGGCGCTTTCGCGTGCCCTGGATTGGCTGGCTGCTCACGGCGCGCTGCCAATGAATCCTCTGCGACTCCTGCCCCGGGGTTATTCGACGTACACGGCTGATGACAAGATCGCAGTGAAGCGCATAGATGGTGAAGCGAAAGCTGACCAGGAGCGCGATCGCCGGCTGGAGCCTGGTGAGGAGGAACGCATCCGCGAGATCCTCGCCGGCGCAAAGCCGCCGGGGCGGCAGCGGCCGCTCGATCTGCCGCAGCGAGAGGCGCTGATTCTAATGTTTGACATGGCGCTGGAAACCGCCATGCGCATGCGGGAGATCTACACGCTAGAGTGCAGCCAACTCGATGTGGCGCGGCGTACGATCTTCTTGGACAAGACAAAGAACGGGAGCAAGCGGCAGGTACCTATGACTTCGGTACTGCTAGCGAAGCTTGCCGCGTATGAGGGTGATTTCGAAGGCCGTCTATTCCCGTTCTGGGGAGGCGAGCGTACGCCGCTGGCCCTGCGGCGTGTATCGAGCAAGCTGTCGCGCCAGTTCGAGCGCATCTTCGTCGCAGCCGGCTGCGCGGATCTAGGCTTCCACGATCTGCGTCACGAAGCGACGAGCCGCCTGTACGAAAAGACCACGCTGACAGATATCAAGATCGCGAGCATCACTGGGCATCGCGACCCGCGACAGTTGAAGCGGTACGCGAACCTCCGCGCTTCGGATTTGGCCGATCAGCTTTGGTGATCGGCCTGCTCATAAGCGCGGAGGTCGGGAAGCTTTGTGCGGCGGGACTTGCTTGCACGTCTGGTCGGCAGTGATTCGGGCGTGTTGGCGGCAGACCGGCTCCCGATGGCCAACTTCTTGCGCTCAGCAGCTTGCCTGCGCCCTTCCGAACGTAGGAAGTCGATCAGGTCCTCACGCAGCATGACCGTGTGTTTCTGATTCAAGCGCACGGCTGGGACCTCGCCCTTATCGACCAGGTCTTTCATTGCCTCCAAGCCGAGCCGCAGCATACGTGCCGCTCCCTCAATACCCAGTGTGTCAGCGATCTCGTCTTTGAATTGCTTAGAGGTGTTGTCAATCGGAAAGTTTCTCATTGGCCTACAAACTCATGGCAAACTTCATCCCAGCAATCAGGGGGATTTCTGAAATGAGCTTTTCTGACGGGATAAGTGAGTGCTGGTGGCTTAGCGAAACCTGCGCAGTAAACTGGGACGCATGGGCCAGCATCGGCACTGTCGCGGGTGTTGTGACAGCACTCTCTGTGCCCGCTGTTAAGCGCTTCTTTGCGAGTCGACGTGTGAGTGCGATTTTCGCTGCAGCTCACGTCACGCAGCTTGAGGCGGCACAAGCAGCAATTAGGAATTTCAGTTCTGCGTACTCGTTCGCCGCGCCCTCGACGGAGTCGGCTGATAAACGCTTGGTTCTCAAGAGCGATGCCGGGCTTGCCAAGGCCGCAGAGGCGCTTGTGGAAAACCTTGCCTCCACCCGCGCTCTTGAAGTCGATCTGAGCAAATATCCTGACGTAGGTACTCTTCTTGCCGCGGACGTTTCTCGGTCTTTGTACTTCGTCAACTACATATCGAAATTGGCCGGGCTTCTTCAATATGACAGGAGTAGCGTGGAAGACGAGGTATGGATCAAGTTCTGCGTCGCGATGAATCGCAATTTGGACGACGGTCTTGCCGTGCTGGATCATGCGACCAAGGGGTGCTCGGCCGCGATCGGGCGTACATCGATTCTCAAGCGGTTCCGCTAGGTCGCCGATCACGCTGCAACCGCCATGCCAGTCGGGACCTGGTCCAAGTTGGCCTCTGCGATCGCGAACATGGGTGGCGGACTGACGCTGTTGCCGCACATGCGCACCTGCGCCGTCGTCTTGAGCACGGTGCCGTCGGCGGTGCGGTCGATGATGTAGGTCACCGGGAATCCCTGCGCACGGAACAGCTCGTGCGGTTTGAGCATTCGCAGGCCGATATCCACGATCACGTAGGGCGTGCCCTTGATGACCACCGTGACCAGCGCCAGGCGATCTCGGGTGGTGACGGTATCCACTGGGTCCCGGAGCGTCGGCACGTTCGCGCCTGTGCCGTAGTACTTCACCAGGAACGCGGCAACTCGCAGGGCACCTGCCTCCTGCTCGGGGGACAGTTGTGCCAGCTCCGCCTCCGCCACCGCATGCCCGCCATTGCCACTGGCAGTGACCGTGCCGACCGGTGAGCGAGCATCCTTGCTGCCAGTTCCCCAGCGTTGGACGCCGCCAGTTCGACCTTCGCCGTGTGCGGCTTGGACCATGAAGGTACTGGATACCGCATGGTGCTCGGCCTGAGCGGCTACGGTGGTGAGCGGCGTGCGCGCATCGGCACCGACCATGTTCCTCCGCAGCGTGACCAGCGAAGCGGCGGCCACACCGAGGGCATGCGCTGCGCCGGCCGGCCTGGCTGCACCAGCACCAGAAGTGATCGTCGGCACGGGCTCGGTGGCTGCCGTGCCGATGCTGTCGCCACGGAACTTCACCAGGTGCGGCGCGGCCACGGCGTGCTTCACACCGCCCGCGACAATCGTGCCCAGCGGCTGCTGCAGGTCCAGCGCACGCGGGGCCTGGCCCTCGCGCTCGCCGTAGCCGGTCTGGACAAGCGTCGGGGATACCACCGAGAAGTGGCCACCCTTGACCCCAGCACAGACCGTGGGAAGCGGCTCGCCCGCCGGCATCGTCCGCTGGCGGCTTGCGTTCGCATGCTCGGTGAGGAACGGCGCCAGCTCCGGCGCGGCCAGCATCAGCTCGCCGCGATTGGCGGCGGTGATGGTGCGCATGAGATCGCGCACTCCATGCACGCGATCGCTGCCCTGGTGCGTTGCAGGGACGATGAAGGGATCGGCCGAGTTGATGACGTGGCGCATGACGCCCTTGGCGATGCGGCGCATGGTGGCGTCGGCCAGCGGCCGGTCCCGAGTAAAGATGGACGGGCAGGGAATCGAGAAGTCCAGGCAGTCAGCAGCAGTCACGCGCGGCTTCTGTCCCGGGGCTGTGCCATGGGTCGGCTCGGGCCACACGATGGCCTGGCCGTCGCGGCGGCCGAGCAGGAACAGGCGTTCGCGGCTGGTGCCGGCGCCGTAATCGCTGGCCACCAGCTTGCGCCACTCCACCGCGTAGCCCAGCGCCCGTAATGCTGCAACGAACTGCCGCCAAGTGCGGCCGCTGTAACGCTTGTGGGGGATAAGAGCCTGGCGCTCGACGGGCACCCGCTCGCCCTTGTCGGCGACTCGGTTGACCATGACCGGCTTACCACGCCGGAACAGCGGCCTTCCCGACTCCGGATGCACGGCCTGGACCAAGTCTAGGGTGATCACCCGGCCGGTATTACAGCAACGCTTTGCCACCAGCGGACCCCAGGTCAGGATCTGCCACACGTTCTCCATAGAGATGATGCGCGGTGCCGTGTTGGTCCCGTGCAGCCGATCAGCACGCAGCAGCTGGCCAACCCACTTCAGCACCACCCACGACAATGCGCGGGTCTTCCGGCTGCACGGCTGGCCGCCCTTGGCCTGGCTGAAGTGCGTGCAATCCGGCGAGGCATGGAACCAGCCGATGGGCCGGCCGGCCACGTCCACGCGCGGGTCGGCGTGCCAGATATCCTCGCGGTGGTGCTGGGTCAGCGGGTGGTTGGCGGCATGCATGCCGATGGCCAGTTTGTCGTGGTTGTAGGCTAGAGCGGGATCTACGCCGAGGGCCTGCTTGAGGCCCTCGCTGGCGCCGCCGCCGCCGGCGAACAGGTCGACCACGATTTCGCCTGGGCGCAGGCGAGAGCGCTGTGGCGGGGGGAAGTTGAACGAGCGGGAGCTGTCAGCCATGTGCTGCCTCCCAGGCGATGATCGCCTCGACACCAAGCGGTCGCACGAACCATGCGGCTGGGCCATCTTCGGTATCACCCAGCCACACCAGGCGCCAATCTGCGCCTGGGCCAACGGGCTGCCACGCGCGCATCTCGTCCCAGTAGCGATGGTCCCCGGTCTCCACGGCTTCTTCGGTGAAGTCGCCATACGTCACCTGCAGGTCGAAGCCCTGCGCAAGCAATAACGGTCGCAGCGATACCTCGCGACCCTCGGCCCACGCCGGCACGTCCGGATGGCACAGGATCTCGCCGTAGGCATTGCGCGCTGGGAGGCGACTCGGGTGGTACAGGCCGCGCCACGGGTCTGCCGGATCGGCCACGGTGTGTGTCTGATTCCTGACCAGCTCCAGCAGCTCGGTCGCCTGCGCCAGCCGGGCCCGGGTGGTGTCGCAGAGCGGCGTGTCGCCGTCCTGCATGCTGCTGCGCAGGGTCGACACATAGGCGGTTACGGCGGCTTCGAACACGCGCAGATCCTGCAGGCGCGGGAGGCGGTGATGCAGATCACGCAGCGCGGTGTGGGCCTGGGCGAGGGTGATGGCCTTCGCCTGGTTGGGCAGCCACACAGCCTCGACAGCGATCGCACTGATCGTTTCGAATGCGTCGCGCAGAACGGGGCAGCTCGTGGGAAGAGTAGTAAGTTTCTCGGTCATCGGCGGGCCTGCTCGAATTGGGTGTCGGTGTTGACGAACGCGCCAGAGAGCGGCGCTACCTGGGACGCCTGCTCGGCGCCAGCGGGGCGAAGAGGGAAGGGCGCGGCGTGGCGGTAGCGGCGGTTGGGGTCCGATGCGAACCTGCCGCCTTCGATGCGGATCACCTGGTACTCAGGGAACGCCTCGTCGGGCAGCGCTGCGCGTGCCTCTTCCATCAGCGTGACAAAGCGCGTCTGCCAACCGACCGGCATCGACTGCAGGGTGCGTCGCGGCACCACGTGATAGGCGGCGCGACTGAGGCCGAAGGCATGCCATGCCGGGCCATCGGAATAGGTGCTACCGGGCCTGCCGGGCTCGACCACGGTAGCTGCGTGCGATTCGCTGCTCATGCGGGCCTCAGTCGATTTCATGGGCTGCCACGCGCTCTGCATAGCTGCCATGGTTAGCCGCGTGACGGCTCATCAGCGGACGAAGCGGGGTGTGCCCCAGCACCTCGATGTGCCCGCCCGCTGCGAGGAAAGCGTCCAGGTCGTCGGCCAGCTGCTGTCGGTCCAGTTCCCGGTGTCGGATCGTGGTCGCCGCGTCACTGACGCCTGTAAGCGGACCTGGCGCGCAGGTCGGCTGCACTCGGACAGGTGCCGCGCGCAGCGGGGCGATCGCATGTTGCGTGTGGCTGGAGAGACGCCAGATACCGCGCACGCCGGAGCGGTGGCAGATCGCCTGGCCGCTGCGCGCCAGCCCCTTTAGCGTGTAGCCGATGGCCTGGTGGGTGCCGTTGATGCGGCCAGCGGTCTTGATCTGCTCGACCGTGGCGCCTTGGGGGAACATGGACAGGACCCTGCGCACTTCGGCAGCGCGGCCGGTCTGCTGTGGGCGGGCGCTCATGCGCGGGCCCCTGCAATCAGTTCGCGCATGGCCCAACCGTGCTGCATCACCTTGGATGAGCTGTCGGCGACAGCGTCAGGGTTCTCGGTCAGGACCAGCGTGTTGTCCAACGGATAGGTGCTGTGCCCATCCCAGTCTTCAATCACGGCCTGCAGGCCGAAGTGTTCGCGCAGCTCCTGCGCGTTGGCGTTCTTGCCGCACAGGTGCGGCCCATAGATCACAACAGAACGGCTCATGCCGAGATTCCTCGCGTGCGGCGCGTAGCGCGGTTGATGGGGGAAGTCGACCGAACGCGCACGCCCTGGCGGTCGAGCCAGCGGTGCGCGGCCTGTGCGGCAAGTCGGTTGAGGGAGAACGTGACGCCGCCGAGGGTGAGCGAGTGGTGCGATACCCCCACGCTCCGGCTGGCGCTGGCGGCGACCTTCAGGAGCAACTCGCGGGGCGCGGCGGTGTAAAGGCCGGCCCATAGCCAGCCCTGGCACACCATCAGGACGAGCGACTCGCCCTGATGACCGGTGGCGAACTGCTGCTCCACAGGCAGCGTGGTTTGCACGCTCATGCCGTGAGTGCCAGGTCGCGCGCCTTGGCAATCTCGGCCTCGGCGGCAGCGATGCCAGTGGCGGTCAAGGTAGCCTTGCGCGGCAGCTGCGGGTCGTCGTATCGGATCAGCACGCGCTCATCCAGCCAGTTCATGACGCGGCGCGTGAACAGCTTCTCGGGGCGGTTGCGGGGCGCGAATCCGTTGGCGGTGCGGTGGAGGGTGAGGTCGGAAGCGCCATGCGCTGCGAGCAACGCGGCTTTTTCCTTCGGCTTCAGTGGAGCGGCCATGGGCAGTTCTCCTGGTCAGGCGGCGATGGGCGTGGAAGGGGAAGCGGCAGCGATCTCGGCAAGTACTTCGCCGCGATGGCGGGCGAGCAGGGAGATCGGGATGCGCAGGTGGACAAGGCTCGGATCGGTCCAGCGCAGCTCGGCCAGCGCGGCCTTTTCCACCGGTACCGGACGCGTGGCCAGGCCACACCGATGGCATTCGATGTGCAGCAGCGGCGGGCAGGGCGCGCCCAGGCGATGGCCGGTAGGGGCGCCTTCGGTCACGACGAGTTGCGGTCGATGGCCGGGCGCGCACAGGGGCACTGAGTCGGGAAGCGGGCGAGCGGTCTGGCGCATGGTCAGCCCCTCACCGAAGTGCTGAGCGTCCAGCGCGCCTTGGCCGCATCACGGTCGGCGTTCGCCTGGTTGATCTCGGCGATGCGCAGCGGAACGACAACCGCGGCCAACAGCGCGACAGCTGCCCAGGCGAGGCGGAGACGCCGGCTCATACGACACCTGCCTGCACAACGGCGAGGGTGCCGTCACGGGTGATCCCTGGACGCCCGCCCGTTGCCTCGCACAGAGCCTGCTGCAGGTCGAGAGCGTCCTCTTGCCAGAATTGAGCGGCGTCTTCTGCTCGCCGCAGCTGTTCCCGAAGCCGCTCATTCTCGACAGCCAAACGTGCGGCCTCTGCGCAGAGCTGGCTGAACGCCAAGCGATCGAGACGGCGCCAGATCGCGCCTGCAGTACGTGCGCTCATGCCCGCACCTCGGCCGACAGGTCCCGTGAGCAAGCTTCCAGGCGGAGGCTGGCGACCCCCATGCGCCGCGAGCGGCGCAGCTGGTTGCGGCTGTGTTCGCCCTTGCTACGAACCCACAGGGTCCGGGCGGTGCTGTGATCGCGTGCTGCCACTGCCCGCAGCGCCTTCACGGCCAACAGCGGCAGCAGGCAGGGGCTTGGATCGGCGTAGCGATGAGACATGGCGCGCTCCTGTTCGAAGGAGGGCGCCGGCGGGTCAGTGGCCGAGGGGGCGGCTACTGCCGGTCAGGGGAGTGGCCGGCAAGGTGGCGACCCGCCGGTCGCCCGCCGGTCGTTGGCCGGCGAGGCAATTTATCCCACAGCTAAATTGTCATTGCAATAGCTGTGAGCTAAATTTTCGTCAGGGGCTGAAAAAGGGAAGGGCACGCCTGATAATTCCCAGGCATACAGGTGCCAGGGAGGCTGCGATGTTTAACAGGTTGGTGATGCTGGGGGTTGCGCTTGTAGTTTCGCCTTGGGCTTCGGCAGAGGTGTTCAAGTGCAAGGGGGCAGCCGGGGAGACGGTCTACTCGCAAGCCCCGTGTTCCGCAGGCGCAGCGCCGATGAAGCTGCGCTCCAATCGAGCTTCTACAGAGAGTGCGGGCGAGGCTGCCAATCGTGCGGCGGTGTATCAGACGACAGAGCTCGCAGATGCTGGCATCTCCGAACGGAACTGCTTGTCCACGGAGCAAAGTCGGATTTACGGCCCGGTCAACGCCCGGGGGCAGGATGTGTCACGTCAGATCGCTGCGCTAAATCGTGAACTGGCTACTGCAAGGAATAACCTTGCCGGCGCCACCTATGCGTCTGGAATAAGGTCTCAGATTGCTAGCCTGCAGCAGGCCCAGACAGCCGACAGGATCTCTGCAGATAGCCAGATGGCCGAGGCTAGGAAGCGATGCGGCGACGCACGTGCTGAGCGAGAACGAGTCACGCGGGAAAAATACTCAGGTGCCGGCACACCATAGATGTGGGCGCGTTGCGCGCCCACTTGCTTTGCTTCAGGGTCACGCGTCCTGGATGGAAACATCTCGGATGAAGCCAGCTTCATCCAAAGGAACTCCGTCCATGCAGCATTCTCTGGCGGCTTCCATTTCTCGATGCAGACGCACCAGCGCGTCGTTCTCAAGGCAATCGATGCCTGGCGTGTTGAATGTTGCTTGGTCGATCAAGCAGCCCAAGTTGTAGTGATCGCGGAGCCAGCGGATACGCCGGAGAATGCTGTCTCGCGTTACGTTATCGATGGTTGATGGCCTAGGTGCTTCGACTAAGCGGAGCTTGGGCTTTTGCCCGTCACGCCTTGCGACGCGTTGTGCGATCACCTGAGCCAATGCTTCGAGCGTCCCGGCGGCCGGGGGTTCCTTCTTCTGCTTCTCCATCCTTCTCCCTGAGCCTTTGTGCAAGCGCCTTGCTGAAGTCGATCAGGTTGTCGGGAGTTACCGTTGCCTCACCCCGCTGGTATAGGTACTCGTAGGCATAAGCCAGTGGCGTACCGTCTTCTTCGTTGCTGAAGTCATCAATCCCGAGGTTGGCGAACGTTAGCCTCACGAGCCTGATCGCGGAGGCGATGATCTCAGGGTCGATTCGCAGATCCTGAGAACCAGCAGGGGCCCCAGCACCAGCGTCGTCGTCGGACCTCGGCTGGTCCAGCCAGCCATGGGATAGCCCGGCCGCGCGTTCGATCTTGCGCGCAACGTCATCCCCCATCTTCTTGCCGCTCAATAGCTGGTTCAGATAGGAAGGCGCCATGTCCAGGTGGATGGCGATCGCTTTTTGCGTCCCCAACTGGGGTTTGAGCGTGGCGACCAGGGCCTGGAGGTTGAGGTGTCTGGCGGTGATGGCATCCATACGGCAAGCGTAGCTAGTAGCTAAACGCCGAAGTTGCGCTGCGTGCTTGACATTAACGTTTAGCTCGGGGCTAAATACTGGCCCTATGGACCTACTCACCTTCATTTCGGACCCCGAACGTAAGCGGCGCCTCGCTGCCTTGACCGGCAGTTCTGAGGGATACCTGTGGCAGTGCGCGACCGGTTGGAGGAACAAGAAGCCCAGCCCAATCCTGGCGCGAAAGATTCAGCTGGCGTCAGTAGAGATCGGTGGCGAGCTTGGCTGCGAGCCTTTGGCTCTTGCTGCGATCCGCCCTGACATCTGGCCGGCTGAGACGGCATGAATCGGTCTACATACAAGAGCCTTGCGCGCCGGGGCGAACAGGACCGCGACCACGCCGCCGATGCCGGATGCGGCGTCGTAGGTGCGGATCGCGGTGAAGCGCATGCGCTGCGGGAAGCTGATGATCTCTGCCATGGCGCCAATGTTGCCCCGGCCGCAATCAGCCTTCCCACGATGATCGTTGGCCCGTTTCAGGGGGACGCATGACCTGCCTCCGCTCTGATCTTTACTGGCGGGATGCCCTGCACAACGCAGTGGCCCGCGCCCCAGGTGGTCTGCAGGATGCGGCCGCACACATCAGCAAGCGTAGGGGCAAGTCGATCTCGGCAGAGACGCTGCGCAAAAAACTGCGAGGCATCGATGGTGAGTCTATCTCCATGGAGATGGCCGAGATCCTGACGGACTACCTGCAGCAGTTCGTGGTCACGCAGGAGATTGCCACCGACTGGGTGTGCTCCCTCGCAGGTCAGTACGACCTGATGGTGGATTACGTGCCGCCACCACCCGAGGGTGGTTGGCCGAACGAGCTGGCCGCGATCCAGGCAAAGCTGCTGGAGCTGCACAAGCTGACCGGCGCGCTGGCTGGCGCCGGTATCGACGCTATGGCCGACCAGCGCTTGACCGTCCCCGAGGCGGATCGAATCCAGGACCTATCGCGCGACGTGCGAAGGCTCTGCTACCGACTGGAGCGCAATGCCTGCCGTGCTGCTGGTAAGCAGGGGATGGAGGACTGACGTGGCAACCCACCACGCCCATCGATCCCGATATCGACGGCGTGGCATAGCCAGCGCATCTGCGCGGCAAGCAATGGAACTGGCCGCCTTGGCGCTGACTGACGCGGTGCCCGGGTTGGTAGGTGAAGAAGCATTGGCGGAGCGCGAGCGCATCCGCCAGCGACAAGAGCAGCAAGACAACCGGCAGCACTGCCTGCCTTTGGGGAATCCAGATGTATCAAGCAAGCACTGATTCGGCCCCATCCCCCCGGGTGGCTTGTGAAAGGCCGCGTGCTGCCCGCGCTACTGAATCCGCCTTGGCATTGCGATCCATTCGCGATACCAGCGATGGGTCCTCCCTGGACCTGACGGACGCGGGTATTCGCACGCGCATTTCCTGGGTACATAGCGGCTCGGGAAACTACTGAATGTCTGAGAATTATGGGGATGTGCTGCAGCAGCTGCAGTCTGCCGGCCTGCTGGTCACCGAACTGGACACTGTTGGCGCGCACTTAAAACTGACCCAGGCTGCGCGTTGAACTTTGACCCACCCGGTGTACGGGGCTGAGGGTATCAGTTGGTGGTCTGGGTGGTGGCCTCCTTTGCCCTGATTCTGGCTTTGGTC
>NZ_JBAWUK010000011.1:0-52617 GCF_037079935.1 Stenotrophomonas maltophilia group sp. Smal12
CCCCCCCCCCCCCCCCCCCCCCCCCCCCCCCCCCCCCCCCCCCCCCCCCCCGAACACCTATGAACAAACAAATTCTCATAAATTATTTTTTTTTGTTGTGTGGTGGGTGTTTTATTTGAGTCCCCGGCCCGGCCCCGGGCCCGCGGGCCGGGGCGGCGGGGCGCGCGGGGGGGCCGCCCCCCCCCCCCCCCCCCCCCCCCCCCCCCCCCCCCCCCACCCCGCCATCCCTCAGCAAACCACCTTCTGCTGTCGCTGTTGCTGTTGCTGTTGCTCTGGATCGTAGCGGGTACAGGGCGCAGCCCTGCCAATCCCCTACCCCTTGGCCATTGCCTGCCACCACTGCGACAGCAGCTCCGGCCTGCGCAGGCGCTCGCGCCACCAGCGCAATGCCGCTCCATCCTCACCGGTGCGCCAGGCCAGCCAGAAGGCCTCTTCCGGCTTGTGCTCCTCCACCTCACGGATCACCAGCTGGCCGCGCGCCACTGCAGCGCGCGCGCATGGCTCGGGCAGGAAGCCGAAGCCCACGCCTTCGCACTGCAGCTTCAATTTGCTGGCCATGTCGGGCACGGTCAGCATCTCCTGCCCCATCAACAGGCCCACCGTGCGCGGCAGCAGCCTGCGCGCCGAATCGGAAACGGCGATCGCGCAATGCTCGACCAGCTGCTCACGGCCCAGCACGCCCTGCACGTTGGCCAACGGATGATCGGGTGCCACCGCGAACACGAACGCCACCGTGCCCAGCGGCTCGACCACATAGCCGCCACCACTGGGCCCTTCGCCCGGCGCGCCGACCAACAGGTCGGCACGGCGGTCGAGCAGAGCCTCCCAGGTGCCGGACAGGGCCTCGCCGATCAACCGCAACCGGGTTGGTGCCTCGGCCTCACGGAATGCGGCGATATCCGGCCCAAGCAGCCAGGTCGGGAACACCGAATCCACCGCCAGGGTCAGTTCGGTCTCCCAACCCGACGCCACCCGGCGCACCCGCAGCTCCAGCTCGCGGGCCGCGCGCAGCAGGTGTCGGCCTTCGTCCAGCAGCGCGCGCCCGGCCTCGGTCAGCTCTGCACGTGGGCCGACCCGGTCGAACAGCTGCACGCCCAGATCCTCCTCCAGCTTGGCCACGGTATAGGAGATCGTCGAGGGCACCTTGTGCAGGGCCTTGCCGGCGGCGGCAAAGGAGCCACGGCGGTCGATGGCATCCAGGATCTGCAGGGCATCGAGGCTGAGCTTGAGCATTCGAATTTTTCGATGATGGTCGTCAAAACTATCCGTTTTTCAAACCCCGGACGCAAGCGGATACTTCTCTCCAACGGGGAAACACAGCGGTCACTGGTCCACCCCGCCCCATCGAAACCATCGAACAATGAGATTCCCTCATGCTGCAGATCCGCAAGAGCGCTACCCGTGGCCTGGCCGAGCATGGCTGGCTGTCCTCGCGCCATACCTTCTCCTTCGCCAACTACTACGACCCCCGTTACGTCAGCTTCGGCCCGTTGCGGGTGATCAACGAAGACAAGGTGATCGGCGGCCAGGGCTTCGGCACCCACGGCCACAGCAACATGGAGATCATCTCCTACGTGCTGGGCGGTGCACTGGAACACAAGGACTCGATGGGCACCGGTTCGGTGCTGCGCTACGGCGACGTGCAGCGCATGAGCGCCGGCAGCGGCGTCACCCACAGCGAGTTCAACCACTCCGCCGACGAGACCGTGCATTTCCTGCAGATCTGGATCTTCCCGGACACCGAGAACATCGCGCCGTCCTACGAGGAGACCCACTTCACGCCGGACAGCAAGCGCGGCCAGCTGCGCCTGATCGCTTCGCCGGACGGTGCCGAGGGCTCGCTGCGCATCCACCAGGATGCCCGCATCTTCGCCACCATTCTTGATGGCGGCCAGAAGCTGCACCATGCGCTCGGCAACGGCCGTGGCGCCTATGTGCAGGTGGCGCGTGGCCAGCTGCAGGTCAACGGCATCACCCTGGAAGCCGGTGACGCGCTGCAGGTCAGTGACGAAGCCCAGCTGACCCTGGAAAACGGCAACGACGCCGAAGTGCTGGTGTTCGACCTGCCGCTGTAAACACGCCCTGTCCTGAAGACGTGGCCCGGCGATGCGGAAAGGCATCGCCGGGCCCGCTGCGCCTGATGGACGGCCCGCAATCGTATTCGGCCTTCGGTGACCCGAATGCCCCTTGCCCGATGCGACTGGAAACGCTTTCATGACAGTGTTTATCCGGACCCGCTCTCGCATGACGCCTTCATCTCCGCGTGCCCAGCAGCACGCCACCCGTGCCGCCTTCTTCATTCCTGGATTCGCCACCGCCGCGTGGGCGCCGATGGTGCCTTACGCCAAGGCCAAGGCCGGGCTGACCGACGCCAGCCTCGGCGCCGTGCTGCTGTGCCTCGGGCTCGGCTCGCTGCTGGCGATGCCGCTGGCAGGTGCACTGACGGGGCGGTTGGGTTGCCGCCGGGTGATGGTGATCACCTGCGCGATGATGCTGTGCGCCCTACCCTTGCTGGTGCTGGCAACCTCGCCGGTGTCGCTGGGCGCGGCGCTGTTCGTGTTCGGTGCCGGCGTCGGTGCACTGGATTGTGCGATGAACATGCAGGCGGTGGCGGTCGAGCGCGATGCCGGGCGCGCGATGATGTCCGGCTTCCACGCCTTCTACAGCATCGGTGGATTCGTCGGTGCTGGCTGCATGACCGGGCTGCTGATCCTCGGCACGCCGCTGTGGCTGGCCGCGCTGGTTTCGGTGGTGGCACTTCTGCTGGTTGCGATGCTGTCGGCGCCGCATTGGCGTCCGCAACGGATCCTGCACGAAGGCCCGCTGCTGGCACTGCCGCATGGCGTGGTGCTGTTCATCGGCGTACTGGCCTTCGTGGTGTTCCTCGCCGAGGGCTCGATGCTGGACTGGAGCGCCGTGTTCCTGGCCGAAGTGCGGCAGGTGCCGCGTGACCAGGCCGGCGCCGGCTTCGCGTTGTTCACCCTGGCGATGACGGCAATGCGCCTGTTCGGTGACGGCATCGTCGAGCACCTCGGCCGCACCCGCACCCTGGTCTTCGGCGGTATCACGGCCGCGGCCGGCTTCACCCTGGCCACGCTGGTGCCCTCGTTTCCGGTGGCGCTGGCCGGCTACGTACTGGTCGGGCTGGGCTGCGCCAACATCGTGCCGGCGCTGTTCTCGATGGCAGGCCAGCAGCGGGTGATGCCGGAAAGCATCGCCATCACTGCCGTGACCACACTGGGTTACGCCGGCATCCTCGCTGGCCCGGCTGCGATCGGCGCAGTGGCGCACGCCACCAGCCTCGGCTTTGCCTTCCTGTGCGTCGCCGTACTGCTGCTGGGCGTAGCCGCCTCCGCCCGCTCACTGGCCCGACGCGTGGCCTGACAGAAAAAGGGGACGGAGGGGATTAAGTCGCACCTGCCCCGAGTGTGCTGCAAACGACTTAATCCCTTCCGTCCCGTTTTTTCAGCCGTGTGCCAGCCATTCGGCCTGGGCCGGCAGCTGTGGGGCTGGGCACGCGCTCTGCGGGTGGCGCTGGTCGCGCGCCATCCAGTCATCGACCACGCCGGCCAGCAGGTCCAGCCGCAGCGGCAGGGTGATGTGGTCCTCTCCGCGCATTTCGATGTAGTGCGCGCGCGGGTTGGCCTGCGCAAGCTGCCGGCCCTGGCTGACTGGAATATGCTGATCACCCTGCCCGTGCAGCAGCAGCACGCAGGCGCGGGTATCGGCCAGCGCACGCGCAACGTCGACGCGGTCCAGATCGACATCGATACGGCGGCTTGCGGCGGCGATGACCTGGTTGATGTCCTGGCCCCCATAGCGCCAGCGTGCGTACGACGCCACCGCCTGCGCCCTCAGGCCCTCCGGCTGCAGTCCCATCAGGTGCGGGATCATCGTGCGGATCGCCGCACCGGCATTGGCGAACGATTCCATCGCCACCACCCCGGCTACCTGGTCCCCCAGCTTGTCGGCGGTGAACAGCGCCGTGGCCGCACCATAGGACACACCGAACAGGTACAGCGGGCCGGTCACTTCGCCGCGCGCGCGCAGCTCGCCGATGACATCGACGACGTCATCCGATTCATAGGTGCCATAGCCGGACGGACCTGCACCGGACTGGCCATGGTTGCGAAGGTCGAGCGTGACCACGCGGTAGCCGGACTCGGCCAGCTGCAGCGACCATGGCAGCATCGAATCACCATTCATCATCCACCCGTGTAGCAGCACCACGGTGCCGCGTGGCGCCTGCGCGCGGAACGGCTGTGGCACGGCCAGACTCAGGCCGGTATCAAGAGGCAGGCCGTTCTCATGACGCTGCGGAAGGTAGTGGTACCGCGCGCCGTAGTCACCGGGATCGAACACGCGCCAGAAGATCGGCACGCCATCGCGACCCGCTGCGAAGCCATGCCGGTTGGGCAGCCCGGCAATGGCCGCGGCGATGCGCGGGCGATCGAGCAGGGTCGACACGCCGCCTGGCGCGATCAGCCGGTCGGCAAGCGAGGTGGACGAGGCGTTGATCGAGGATGAGCATGCAGCCAGCCACAGGCCGGCGCACGCCAGCAACAACAGCAGCAGGCGCTTCATGGGCAATCGGGAAAGGATGCGACAGCGTGGCAGGTTAACGACGCGGGCGTGGGCCATCTATCGCGCGTGGATGACGGCTTGATGACAATGCGGGATCGATTCAGGTTGTCACAATGGCGCGATCGACCTCGGCATTGATCCGGATCAATGAATACGCCGGCATGCTTGTCCACAGTGCCCCCATGCGCACCTCGTTCAAGCTCGCCATTGCCCTGGCCGCCGCGCTGGCCGCCGCCTATGGCATCGCCCGCAGCACGCCCTACTGGTTCGCACCTCGGCAGGCCGCGCAGGTCGACATCCACGACCCGGCGCTGATCGCGCAGGGGCAGTACCTGTCGCGCGTCGCCGACTGTGCGGCCTGCCACACCGCGCCGGGCGGCAAGCCGTTCGCCGGTGGCCTCGGCATGCAGACGCCGATGGGCACGATCTACTCGACCAACATCACCCCCGATCCGCAGACCGGCATCGGTGCCTACGATTACGCCGACTTCGAACGCGCGGTGCGCCGTGGCATCCGCCACGATGGCCAGCCGTTGTATCCGGCAATGCCGTACGCCTCGTACGTGGTTGCCCGCGACGCCGAGATCAAAGCGCTGTACGCCTATTTCATGGGCTCGGTGCAGCCGGTGAAGCAGGACAACGCCGACAGCACGATTCCATGGCCCGCCAACATGCGCTGGCCTCTGGCATGGTGGCAACTGCTGTTCGCACGCCCACGCAGCTTCAGCCCGGATCCGTCGCTGGACGCCGGCCAGCAGCGTGGTGCCGAACTGGTGGAAGGCCTGGCGCATTGCGGTGCCTGCCACACGCCACGCGGGCTGGCGTTCCAGGAAAAGGCGATGGCCGATGATGGCAGCCGCCAGTTCCTGTCCGGTTCGGTGCTGGAAGGCTGGTACGCGAAGAACCTGCGCAGCGAATCGACCGGCCTGGCCAGCTGGAGCGAAGGTGAGATCGTCGATTTCCTGCGCACTGGCCGCACCGAACGCTCTGCGGCTTTCGGTGGCATGGCCGACGTGGTCGAGCACAGCACGCAGTACCTGTCCGACGCGGACCTGCTGGCGATGGCACGCTACCTGAAGCAGCTGCCCGCCCGCGAAGGACGCAGCGCACAGTGGTCGCCCGGCACCGACACCACCACCGCCGCACTGCGCAGCGGCGACTACCGCGTGGCCGGTTCGCTGGCCTATGCCGAGCACTGCCAGGCCTGCCACCGCGCCGACGGCCGCGGCATGCCTCGCGTCTATCCGGCCCTGGCCGGCAACTCGATCGTGTTCGCCGACGATCCCAGCTCGCTGGTGCAGGTGACCCTGATCGGCGGCCGCACGCCACAGACCCCGCACGACCGCATGGCCTTCACCATGCCAGGCTTCGAGCAGCTGCCGAATGCGCAGCTGGCACAGATCCTGACCTTCATCCGCAGCAGCTGGGGCAATCAGGCCAGCGCAGTGAGCGAGGTCGACGTGGCGCGCATGCGCCGGGTGGTGCGCGACAAGCCGGTGCACTACGTTCCGCAGGAGGCCGCACAATGAAGCGTTCGCGCACGCGTTCCCGCCTGCTGATCGGCAGTGCGATCACCCTGGTGCTGCTGGCCGGCGCCGGTACCCTCGCTTACCGTCATCTGTACCCGGATCTGGATGCCGCCGTGACCGGCACGATCGATATCCTCGATGCACAGGGCAAGGTGGTCGGCGCCTACCATGCGCCGAGCGCCGAAGAAATCGCCGGGCTCGGCAATGCCGAGTCGGTGATGCTCGGCCGCCGCATCCTCAACGAAACCGCACGACTGCTGCCGGACAACGTCGGCAACGATCTGAACTGCAATTCGTGCCACATGGCCGAGGGCAAGCGTCCCTTCGGCAACCACTACTTCAACACCGGTGGCGGCGCCTATCCGCGTTACATGCCGCGGCCTGGCAAGGTGATCGGCCTGACCGAACGCATCAATGGCTGCCTGCAGCGTTCGATGAACGGCAAGCCGCTGCCGAAGGACGCGCCACAGATGCGCGCGATGCTCGACTACATGGCGTGGCTAAACAGTGCAGTGCCGGACGGTGCAAAAGTCGCCGCGCCAAGCGAAGGGCCCATCGACAGCACGCTGGCCCCGGATCCGATCCGCGGCCAGGCGCTGTACGCCGCGCAGTGCGCTGCCTGCCACGGCGACAACGGCGAAGGCCGGCGCGACGCCAGTGGTGACATCGCTTTCCCGCCGCTGTGGGGCGACCACAGTTTCAACATCGGCGCCGGCATGGCGCGCCTCTACAAGGCGGCCGGTTTCGTCAAGCACAACATGCCACCGGCAGTGACCCGCGAACCTCCGCTGGGGCAACAGGTGATGCCCGACCAGGATGCGGTGGACATCGCCAGCTATTTCATCAACCAGCCGCGGCCGGACTTCGCCAACAAGGGCAAGGACTGGCCGCGCGACCCGAAACCCAAGGACGCGCGGTACTGATGCAGGCAGCAGCTGCGGGCCGTCACACAACACGGTTCCTGCATCTTCGCGTCATGCCGATGTCATTGGCGCTGCCGACACTCCGGGGCTTCCCTCTGCTGAAGGTCCGGTTTCGATGCGAACGATTGCGTGCTTTCCCCGTGTTTCGCTGCTTGCCCTGCTGATCGCCCCTGCACTGGACGCCCTGGCCGAAGCACCGCAGGGTGACGCGGCCGAGGCGCGCAGCACTGATGCCCGTACCCTGGACCAGGTGCAGGTGATCGGCCAGGCCACCAGCTACGCCAAGACCTCGGTGCGCGCGGAAACGCTGAACCGGCAGACCGTGATGAGCAGCGTCAACGATGCACTCAACGAGGTGCCCGGCGTGGTGGTCAGCGAGGCCGATGCCACCGGTTCGTCGGTGTGGGGCACGCAGATCAGCATGCGTGGCTTCGTCACCAACCGCGATACGCAGCAGATCGGCACCACCATCGATGGCCTGCCCAACGGCGGTTCCGGTTACGGCGGCGGCTCGCTGGCCAACCGCTACATCGACACCCTCGACCTGGAAACGGTGGAAGTCAGCCAGGGCACCGCCGATATCTCCTCGCGCTCGAACGAAGCGCTGGGCGGCACGCTCAACTTCCTCACCAGCGACCCGTTGCAGGACAGCCGCCTGCGCTTCGTGGTCGGCGCCGGTGACAACGATGCGCGCAAGTACTACGTGCGCTACGACACCGGCCTGCTCGGCGGCCACACCCGCGCCTGGGTCAGCGCCTCCTCGTCGAAGGTGCACGACTGGATCGACGGCACCGGGCACGCCAGCAACGACCACATCGCCGGCAAGTTCATCACCGAACTGGACCGCTGGACGCTGACCGGCTACCTGTCCTACAACGATGCGGACGAGCCGGAATACACCAGCGTCTCACCGAAGGGCTTCGCGACCAATCCGGATCGCGACAACCTGGTCGGTACCCTCACCGGCATTCCCTACCTGGACCAGAACTACCGTTCCGGCTCGCGTGCGTTGCGCGAGAACACCTTCGGCTACCTGCGCGCGGCCTTCGACGCTGGCAACGGCTTCAAGGCCTCGGTGGCCGCCTACGGGCACCGCATGCAAGGCCGCGGCGACTGGCTGCCACCGTACCTGGCGCAGGTCAGCGATGACGGTGCTGGCCGCCCCGAATCGGAGTACATCGGTGGAAAGACCGTGTACGGCGGCAGCAATCCTGGCCAGATCTTCTTCGTCAATCCCGACGGCAGCGCCGCGCAGCGCCTGGCCAACTGCACACCGCGGCTGGGTTTCACTGCCGAATATGATCCGAACTGCTACGCCGGCAACGTGCTGGGCGCGCAGTCGTATCGCCACACCCACTACGACAACGACCGCATGGGCGTGACCGCCGACGTCGAGTGGCGGCAGACCTTCGGCACGGTCGACAACACGATCCGTGGCGGCCTGTGGGTGGAGAAGCTGGACCGATCGGCACGCCGCGACTGGCATCGCCTGCTCAACGTCGGCCAGGATATCGCCTTCGACCATCAACCGTACTGGGTACAGTTCGAGGACAAGTACAAGGTTGACGAGCAGATGTACTACGTCGAGGACGTGGCGAGGTTCGGGCCGTTCAGCGCACGCCTGGGCGTGAAGCAGTTCTTCGTCGACCAGTCGCGCCGCCGCGTGATCGGTGCCAGCGAGCACGTCAGATCCGATTCCAGGTCCGACCCGCTGCTGTCCACCGGCTTGACCTGGGCGCCGGGCGTGGAAGGCATGGAGCTGTTCGCCGGCTTCTCGCAGAACTTCGCCGCGATTCCTTCCGGCGTGCTCGGCGAGACCGACCCGCAGCGCTTCCGCAACGTCGAGCCGGAAACCGCTGACAACATCGAAGTGGGCATGCGCATCAGCCGCTGGCCGCTGACGGCCTCGGTCACGCTGTACAACATCAAGTTCGACAACCGCATCGTCTACCTGCCGGCCGGCTTCGTCAGCGGCATCGACTACCTGGGCGAGACCGACGGCGTCTACGAGAACTTCGGCGGCGTGGAAAGCAACGGCCTGGAAGCGGCGTTCGGCTATGGCTGGGACAACGGCTGGCGCCTCAACGCCGCCTATACCTACAACCTCTCCAAGTACCTGGGCAGTGGCGATGCCGCGCGTGATACCCAGCTGGGCATCGTCGACGGCGCCAAGGTGATCGGCCAGCCCGAACAGACCCTCGTCCTGTCGGCGGACTGGCAGGGTGAGAACTGGAACTTCGGCCTGTCCGGCCGTTACCTGGGCACGCGTTATCTCGACGCCGCCAACGTCAACAAGCTGCCGTCGGCCACCGTGTTCAACGCCAACATCGGCTTCGACCTGCAAGGCCTGTCGCCGCGCCTGAAGGGCATGGGCGCCAACCTGGTGGTGAGCAACCTCACCGACAAGCGGTATCTTGCAGGGGTGGACGGCCGCGACAACGCCTTCATCGGCGCTCCGCGCACCGTCGGCATCTCTTTCCGCGTGGACCTGTGAGTGAGCCCGTGACCGATATCGGCCGACGCCGGTTGTTGCAGGCCGGCGTTGCCGCCGGCTTTTCTCCACTGCTGCCCAGCATCGCCCGGGCCGCCGCGATCGCCCCCGCCGCGCAGACGCGCAGCCTGGAAGACCTGCAGCACATCGTGGTGTTCATGCAGGAGAACCGTTCGTTCGACCACTACTTCGGCACGCTGCCGGGCGTACGTGGCTTCGGTGATCGGTTCGTCGCCCCGGCCGCCGCGCTGCAAGCTGGTGGCCGCGTCCGCAGCCTGTGGCTGCAGCCCGATGCCAGCGGCAAGCGCGCGATCGCGCCGTTCCCGCTGGATACCGCCGCGCATTTCGGCTACATGCGCGTGGAAGGCACGCCGCATACCTGGCCCGATGCGCAGCGCGCCTGGGACCAAGGTCGCATGGGGCAATGGCCGAAGGCCAAGCAGAACCATTCGATGGGCTACTTCCAGCGCAGCGACCTGCCGTTCCAGTTCGCGCTGGCCGATGCCTTCACGATCTGCGATGCCTACCACTGCGCAATGCAGGCCGGCACCAACCCGAACCGGGTGTTCCTGTGGACCGGCCACAACGATCCGCAGGCCCACGCTGGTGGCCCGGTGATCGCCAACTCGCACGACAATTTCCCTGAACAGGGTGGGCACCCGGCGTCGTACCGCTGGACCAGCTATGTCGAGCGCCTGCAGAGGGGCGGCGTGTCCTGGCAGATCTACCAGGACATGGCCGACAACTTCACCGACAACCCGCTGGCGGGTTTCGAGGCCTTCCGTCAGGCCCACCGCGCGGCGCCAGGGCATGACCCGCAGCTGCGCGCTCGCGGGGTCAGCACGCGGGGCCTGACGCAGCTGCGCCAGGACGTCATTGACGGGCGCCTGCCGCAGGTCAGCTTCATCATCGCCGACGCGGCCGGCAGCGAACATCCCGGCCCGTCCAGCCCGGCACAGGGCGCGGCCTATACCGCACGCGTGCTGGATGCGCTGACCGCCGATCCGGACGTGTGGAGCCGCACCGCCCTGCTGCTGATGTTCGACGAGAACGATGGCTTCTTCGACCACATGCCGCCCCCTGCCCCGCCTTCGCCGGTGGACGGTGGCTGGGCGGGTGTATCCTCGGTCAGCACCGAAGGCGAGTACCACCGGCACCCGGCACCGGGTGACGAAAAGTACGATCTCGCCGAACTGCGCGGGCGCCCGTACGGTCTGGGACCGCGCGTGCCCCTGTACGTGATCTCGCCGTGGAGTCGCGGCGGCTGGGTCGATTCGCAGGTGTACGACCACACCTCGGTCATACGGCTGATCGAGCGCCGCTTTGGTGTGGCGGCACCGGACATCTCGCCGTGGCGCCGCGCGGTCTGCGGCGACCTCAGCACTGCGTTCGACTTTGCCCAGCGCGATACCCGCCCGTTCGTCCGCGGCCTGCCCGACGTGAGTGCGGTTGCCGCACGCGCCGCTGCCTTGCCGGGACGCACCGTGCCCACGCTGCCAGTGGGGCTGAAACCAGCGAAACAGGAAAGCGGTGTACGCCCGGCGCGCGCCCTGCCCTATCGTCCGCAGGCATCGATTGCCGCAGTCGATGCCTCGGGTGTGGATCTGACACTGTCCTGCGAAGGCGCGGCGGCCGTGCTGCATGTCTACGATCGGCTGCGGCTGGATGCGGTACCACGCCGCTACACGCTGCTGCCAGGTACGCCACTGCGCGAGCGCTGGCCGCTGGACGCCCAGGGTCGCTATGACCTTTGGCTGCTTGGTCCGAACGGCTTCCACCGCCACTTCCAGGGTGCGGTCAAGGCGCCTGCCGTGCAGGCTTCGATCGAGCGCGCGGACGGCCAGCTACGGCTGCAGCTGCGCAATCTGCACAACAGCGCGCAGAATGTGCGGGTGCAGGCCGGCGCCTATGCCGGGCACATGCCGGAGCAGGCGCTGGTGCTGCCGGCGCATGCTGAGGCCACGGTGGCGTGGGACGGGGCGCCCACCGCAGGGTGGTACGACCTGCGCATCGGTGCGGGCGACAGTGCACTGCGACTGGCCGGCCGCGCCGAGGATGGGCGCCCCGGCACCAGTGACCCGGCAATGGGCAGCGAGCCATTGCGGTTCGAGCACGATTGAGGAGCCCTCTGTAGAGCCGAGCCCATGCTCGGCTGCTTTGTCGGGGCAATGCGACCAGGGCGAGAAGCAGCCGAGCATGGGCTCGGCTCTACGGGGCAGATCGGCAGATTCAGGCCTCCTGCAGCCCCGGCCGGCCGTGCTCCACCGCATAGCGCTTCCAGCTCTGCAGCGCGCCATTCGGCTGCATTACGGTATCCAGCGTCTTCATGTCGCCGATCCACGCATCGCGGGTGACATCGCACAGCACGTAGCCACGCTTGTCGGTGGTCGCCTTCAGGTAGGGACTGTGCGCAAGCTGGTTCATGGCATACGCGTCCACGCCCTGGCCGTCGGCACCGGAAGTGATCGAGGTGGCGAGGAACTCGCTGGAGACCACACCCGAGTCACGGTGGTCCTGTACCAGATCGCTGGCGTAGTGGCGATGCGCGTCGCCGCAAGCGGTCACCACGTTGCCGAAGCCCACCTTCTGGATGTGATCGAGCAGGCGTCGGCGGCTGTCCAGATAGCCCGACCACTGGTCGTCGGACGACTGCACTACCCCGTCCTTCTCGCGCATGTAGTTGCCCAGCGCCACCTGGTGGGCGATGGTATGCCAGCGCGGCGCCGCATCGGCCAAGCCGTCGAACAGCCAGCGTTCCTGCTTCGCCCCCACAATGCTGCGCTCCGGCGATTCCACCTCCTCACGCAGCGCCATGTTCACCTGCTTGCTGCGGTACTGGCGGGTGTCGAGCAGGTGCAGATCCATCAGCGTGCCGTAGCGTGCGCGCCGGTACATCTGTATGTGGCCATCGCGCGGGAATGCCGTACGGCGCAGCGGCATGTTCTCGTAGTAGGCCTGGAACGCCTGCGCGCGCCGCAGCAGGAACACTTCGCTGGGCGTATCGTCCTGGTCTTCGGCGCCGGCCCAGTTGTTGTCCACTTCGTGGTCATCGAAGGTGACGAACCAGGGGGCCGACGCATGCGCGGCCTGCAAGTCGGCGTCGCTCTTGTACTGGGCGTAGCGGCGGCGGTAATCATCCAGCGTATAGATCTGCGGGCCGACGTGGTTGCGCAGGTTGGTGAACGGCTGGCCGTTCATCTTCCGCGGGCCCGGCTGGCTTTCGCCTTCGTAGATGTAATCGCCATAGTGGAAGACGAAATCGAGCGGTTCCTCGGCGATGCGTCGCCACGCGGTGTAGTGGCCTTCTTCGTAGTGCTGGCAACCAGCCACCACAAAGCGCACCCGGTCCACCGCTGCCGTGGCTGACGGCAGCGTGCGCGTACCACCCACTGCGCTGGCGTGGCCGCCTACGGTGAAGCGGTACCAGTAGGGCCGTCCGGGCGCCAGCCCGTCCAGCTCCACGTGCACCGCGTGGCCGAGTTCGGGATGCGCGAGGGCCGAACCCTGGCGTACCACCTTGCGCATGCCTTCGTCTGCTGCCAGTTGCCATTCGACCACCATCGGCCGGGCCGGCATGCCACCACCGAACACCAGCGGCTCGGTCGCCAGCCGTGTCCACAGCACCATGCCATCGGCCGAGGGATCACCCGAGGCCACGCCCAGGGTGAAGGGCGTGCTGGCAAAGCGCGGCGAGGCCAGCAGGTTGCGTGGGTTCAGTGCAGTGGCGTCGGTCTGCGCGGCCAGTGCGCGCGCCGTGCCCATCCAGGCCCCTGCGGCCGACAGGCCGGCCAAGGCCAGGAATCGCCTGCGATTGATCGTCTCCACGGATGACCCCTCAGTTGTAGATGATGTGGAAATAGAAGAAGCGGCCGTAGTCGTCGATCTCGGTTCGGAAACGCCCGTTCGGACCGGTGCTGTAGGTTGGCTGGGTGTTGAACAGGTTCTTGGCCTCGTACTTCAGCGTTACGTGCTTGCCGACCTTGTGGCTGAAAGCCATGTTGAACGTCATGTATGGGTCGTAGTACGAATCCAGCCATTCGGTGTCACCGAAGTCGACCAGCATCCGGCTGCGGTAGGTTCCGGACAGGCGCAGTTGCGAGCTCTTCCACGGCATGCGCCAGATCACTGACCCATTGAGCGACCAGTCCGGCTGGTACAGCAGGCGGTCCAGGCGCCGCTCGGTGCCATCGGTGATGCGGTAGTTGGTCTGGCCTTCCAGACGCGTCGCGTTGAAGTACATGTCGAAGCGCTGGCGGCCCCACTGCAGATTGCGATTGGCCACCGCGAACTCAACGCCACGCAGCTTCGACTCGTCGGTGTTCATCGGCTGGGTGACCCGGTAGCGGGTGTCCCCCACGTTCTCGAACGTGGTCAGGGTGTAGATATCGTCCTTGATCACCTTGTCGAACAGCGCCACCGAGACCAGGCCATTGTTGCCGTTGAAATACAGGTCCCACGCCAGGTCGACGTTGGTGGAACGGCGCGGCTGCAGGTTGGCATTGCCCTGCTTGATGGTGCAGAAGCCCCTGCCCTCCTCGTCATCGCCACAGCTGGTGCTGGTGGCCTGGGCGATGTTGCTCGGCGTCGGCCGGCCCAGCGTACGGCTGGCGGAGAAGCGCAGGCGCTGGTCCTCGCTCAGCTTGAACGTCGCATTCAACGAAGGCAGCAGGTTGTTGTAGCCACCGCTCGTGTTGCGGAAGGCGGAGGTATACGTACTGCCGCCATCATCGCTGAACGGGCTGTAGGCATTGAAGCGGGTGTGGTCGTAACGCAGGCCGCCGATCAGCAGCAGCCGGTCCCAGGCGTAGTGAGCGGACACATAGGCATTGGTGATGTCCTCCACGTACTTGTAGTCGCTGGTGAAGTTGGCATTCGGATACGCCGCATTGTTGTTGCCCAGCTTCGGCAGCAGTTCCTCGTTCCACTTGCGGTTGTCGATCAGCGGGAAGCCCGGCACGCTGCCCAGCAGCGTCGAACCCGGGTACAGGTAGTCGTTGAGCGTGGCACTGCTCTTGAAGTAGTCGAAGTCGATGTCCTGCCAGATCTTCAGGTGGCGGTACTCGGCGCCGGTGGCCAGGCCGAAGCCACGCGCGTCGGCGTCGATGTTGTAGCTGAAGTCCGCGCGCAGGTTGTCGATGCTCTCCTTGGCATCGCGCGGGGAGACATAGGCCTGCGCCGGATTGAGCTTGAACGCGGAGCTGGTCAGCAGGCTGGAATCAGAAACCGCTACCGCGTTTGGGAACCCGTGACTGTCATTCTCGTAGTCGACGAACAGATTGCTTGGATAGGCGCGCACGCCCCAGTAGACCTGGTTGTTGTGGAAGGTCTCTTCGGTGTGGCCACCACGCAGGGTCAGGCGCGAACGGTCGCCGACGTCCCAGTTGAAGCTGGCGATGGCGCCACGGTTGCTGCGGTCCCAGCGGTCGTGGCGGTTCTTGATGTAGATGCTGTTGATCTGGGTGGTACCGCTGTCCTCGGTCTGGTTGCGGATCGGAAACTTGGCGTTGCCGTACAGATCCGTCTTGTTCATCGTCGAGTTCTCGTAGAACCGGTACGAGTACAGCAGCAGCGATGCGTAGAACGGATCATCCGAGGGCTTCCACTCAAGCTTGGCGGAGCCACCGAAGTTGGTGATGAAGTTGGTATAGGTGCCGGTACTGAAGTTGCCAGGCGCACGCAGGCCGTTCCAACCCTTGGCGTCGTCCGGACCCGTGGTGCCGTCGGTGAGGTATTTTCCAGCGTCGTTGTAGTAGTAGTTCGACTCCACCCAGCGCTTGACGCTGTTGCGTGAACGCTGCTCATAGCGTGCCACCGCAACGATGCCGAATTCCTGGTCGGCGCCGAACTGGTTGGAGAACACCATCTTGGCACTCTTGCCGAAATGGCCCAGGGTCTCGTGGTTGCCGCCGGCACTGCGCTCGACGTTGGTCTCGGCTGTGGAATAGATGCCTGCCACATCGGCAAACACGTACCTGCCCGACCGGTCGAAGGCGCTGCGGCTGATGATGTCGATCACACCGCCGATCGCATCCGGTGCCTGCTCTGCGCTGAAGCTCTTGTAGATGTCGGTTCGGGTACCGATGTCGCTGGGAATCAGCTGCAGATTGTTCATGCGCTCCCCGGAGCCACTGCTCCCCACGCTGGCGATCGCGATGCCATCGATGGTGGTGTAGTTGAGGTTGGCCTGCACGCCGCGCACGGTCACATAGCGTGGTTCGCCGGCATCCTCCACTGCACTCAGGCCTGGAGCGGCCATCAGGCTCTCGGCCAAGGTCTCGTCGCCGTAGCTGTCCATCTCGTCGTAGACCACCGAATCCTTGATCACCGGCGACGACTTCTTCTGGTCGATGACCTCATGCGCGGCAATCACCTTCACCGTGCCCAGGGTCGGCGCCAGCACCGCCCCGGCCTCGCGCGGCATCGGCGCGGCTGGCTTCGGCGCATTGCGTGCGGGTGCCGGATCGATGGCGATGACATTGCCATCCACCACGGTGTAGCCAAGGCCGGTACCCGCCAGCAGTGCGTCCAACGCCTGCTTGACGGTGGCGCCCCGCGGCACAGCCCCGGCCATGTGCGCTTCACCGCTGCCCGAGTACAGGAACTGCACGCCGGAACTGCGCGACAGCTGCTCAAGCGCACGTGCCAGCGGTTGCGCCGCGATCGCCGCCGACACGCGGGCTTCAAGGCCATCGGCAGTGGCCGCGGCCGCGGCCGCCATTGGCACGCTGCAGGGAGACAGGGCGAGGATGATCGACAGGTAGAGCGTGTTGCGCATCACGGGTCCTTGGAAGAGAAAAGGCTGCGAGGTCGCCGCGTGACTTGGCAGCGGCTTCTCCCAAGTAAGAGCCCGCATCCACCGAAGTGGAGAACAGGGATTCGATGAATTTTTTCTGACAGTCCACGACCACACGGGCCTCAGCGACTGCCGACCCGCACTGTGTCGCCTTCGCGCCTCACCACGAAGCGTGGGTCGCGTTCAAGGAAGGCCTGCAGCGCACCGATGCGATGCGCATCAAGGCTGCCGGACAACCGCGCCGATGCTGCGCCTTCGTCCAGCACGCGCACCTGCACCTGGTTGTGCCGGTTGAAGGCAGCTGCCACCTCATCGAGCCGCTCATCGAGGAAGGAGACTTTGCGCTGCTGCCAGTCCAGCAGCATCGACAGCGGCATGTCCACTGGCTCGACGGCATGGCTTCGCGCGTCGACCTGCACCACCCGGCCCTGCTCCAGCTGGGCCAGGCGGCGGGCACCCGCGCCCTGGCTCCAGACCTCGACCTCGCCGGAGACCACGCCGATGCGGGTGCTCTGCAGCCGTCGCGATACATCGAATACAGTGCCGATATCCCGGATCTCCAGGCCGTTCACTTCCACCTCGAACGGACGGCGGTCGCGGGCGATGTCGAACGTGGCCTCCCCCTGCAGCAGCTCCACCCTTCGACTGAACCAGCTCATGCGTACCCGCAGTCGGCTGTCCGCGTTGAGCCGCACCTGGGTCTGGTCGGGCAGCACCAGGTCGCGGAGTTCACCATGCCCGGCACTGTAGAGCTGCTGGGTGGGCATCATCTGCGAAACCAGGCCCACGCCGAGCAGGGCAACACAGGCCGCGGCAGAGACCGTCCACCAGCGCACGCGACCGCGACGCAGCGCGGCGCGGGGCGGCGCGTGCGCACGACCGAACAGCGGCACCACCTTGGCGGCGACCTGCTGCGGTGGCACCAGCGCCGCATCAGCCAACGGCGATTGCAGCGCCTCGCCCACCTGCCGGTGCAACGCGAGCGCGCGCATGTAGGCGCGAACATGCTCGGGCGAGCGCTTCATCCAGTCGAGGAACGCGACACGCCCGGCCTTGTCCAGCCCCCCCTCGCGATTGCACAGGAACCAGTGCGCCGCCTCACGTTCGATCGCGTCGTCAGGCCTGCGTGATGGATACCGATTCATGTGAGCTCCCTGGCGCCCAGCGCCTTCCTGCAGGCCTCCAGCCCCTTGCCGATATGCTTGCGCACCATGTGCACCGACACCTGCAGCTGCTGGCTGATTCCCGGGCAGTCCAGCCCGTCGCGGTAATGCAGCTCCATCACCCGGCGCGTGGTCGCCGGCAACCGCGCGATGGTGCTGCGGATATCGTTCCAGCGCTGCGCACGCTCGAATTCGCCCTCGATGTCTTCTTCGCTTTTCAGCACTTCGGCCAGCAGATCGACGTCCTCGAGCGGCGGTAGCGACGACCGCGCTCGTGCATGTTCGCGCGCCAGGTTGGCCGCCACGGTGAACAGGTAGGCTTCCGGGTTCTCGACCGCGTCGGCATCCTCGCCGGTGCTGCGCAGCAGCCGCAGGTAGACCTCCTGCGCCAGGTCTTCGGCATCCTCGCTGGCCGAACCGCGACGCAGGAAGAAGCCACGCAGCAGCCGGCGCCGCAGTTCGTAGCTCTTCTCCCAGATCCTCACGCTGTTCACGGCCGGCCAACCACCCCGAGGCTGGAAAGCCCAGCAGGGTGACGGCCATTGATGACAGGGGCGTTGCAGCAGACGAACGCACCAGGCATTCCCCGCCCGGCACGTCGGCGCACGATACGGCGCGCTGCTCCAACTCTTGCTTGCCAGAAACCGAAGCCGGGCCCGCCTATCGAAGGCGCGAGGACGGGCCTACGCTTGTCTCCTCGGTGGCTGCCACGTCCGCCCTTCGCGTCACGGCATTGCCGTGGCGACCCCGCTCCAGTGCTGTGCGCCCTGATGGTGTTGTCGCCTAGGCAGACGTCCGAGCGGCGCCCTCCGGAGACAGTCATGAACCAATTTCTGATCCCCTTCGATACCGACCCGCTGGAAACGCGGGAGTGGCGTGAATCGCTGCAGGCGGTGATGCAGGCCGGTGGCCGGCCACGCGCGCACTACCTGATCGATCAGCTGAGCGGGCTGGACGCCCCGCAGCACGGCGACCTGCATACCTGCGCATGGACGGCCTACGTCAATACCATCCCGCCCGAACGCCAGCCGGCCTATCCGGGCGACCTGGCCGTCGAGCGCCGCCTGAACGCGATGATCCGCTGGAACGTGATGGTCATGGTGCTGCGTGCTGGATGCAGGACGCCATGGGCAGGTATGGCATCGACACCGGCAAGCGCGACCCGGCCCCGGTGTAAGGCGGCGGTGTTCACCACGCCCGTTGTGCGGGCGTGGTGAACGCAGGATCGCTACGGCATGCGTTTGAACAGGTTGGTCTGCAGGATCGGCGTCCCGTCGTGAGCGTAGAACGCCTTGGTCTCGGTCATCGTCGCCTGGTCATCGGCCACGGTGTAGATACGGGTGGAGGCCGGCGTACCGTGGTCCACCAGCTGCATCACCAGGGTGTTCGGCGCCGGCAGCTTCAGGTTGGCCTTGTCCGCGCCATAGGTACCGGACAAAGGGCCCGGCGTACCGTCCAGCGCCAGCGTGCCGTCGGACTTCATGGTATTGCCATCATGCAGGACGATATCCACGTGCGAACTCCAGCGCCCACCACCGGCGTCCTTGAACTCCAGCACCACCCGCTTCGGACGCTGCGCCTCGGGCAGTGCCGAGGTCGCGGTGTCCAGCGACCAACGCCCCAGCAGCGGCGACGGGGACGCTTCCACCGCCAGCGCCAACCCGGCCGGCAGCGAACACGCACACAACAACACAGCGGACAACAGCTTCATACGTTGCTCCGTTCCAGTGAAGAAGGTGCTGCGTGACGCGTTGTGGGGCGCAGCGCTTCGGATCGTGCACAGCATCGGGGCCCCGCACAAGGCAGGGCGCTGAACGCGCGGCAACCTCGTTCGCGCCTCCCGCGATTCAGGTCTGGCGGCAAGGCCTCATCACGTCCTTGTCGATACAGATCGTTACGTTATAACATTTCACGCCTATTTCACGAGTCCTGCTATGCGTCGCCACCTGCTTGCTGCCGCCATCCTGCTCGCTGTCCACACCGCCCACGCTGCGGACGCGCCTACCCTTCCCACCCTCCAGGTCCAGGCCTCCCCGCCCTCGCGCGTCGACAGCCGGGTCACCGTCGACAATCCACAGGCGCAGAACCGTACCCTCGGAAGCCTGCTCGAACATGTCTCCGGCGTGCAGAGCAGCGCCTTCGGGCCGAACGCGGGCGCCCCGGTCATCCGCAGCCTCAGCGGCAACCGCGTGCAGATCCTGCAGGATGGCCAGTCCATTCTCGGCATGAACGCGATCAGCGGCGACATCAACATTCCGTTCGATCCACTGTTCGTGCGCAGCGTCATCGTCAACAAGTCCTCCGATACCGTGCGCTATGGCGGCAATGCGATCGGCGGCAGCGTGGAGATCGATTCGGGCCTCATCCCGCGCAGCCTGGAAGACACGGAGCAGTCGATGGAGCTGGTCCTGCGCAAGGGCTTCAATGCCGCCGACGCGCAGGGCTTCCGCATGAACTTCAACAACCAGCGCAACCTCTCGACCAACCTGCAGGTCTCGCGCCAGCGCATCTCGCACTACGACATCCCGGGCAACAGCAAGGCCGACGTCTGCAACACCCGCCTGTTCCCGCCGACCGGCGGCGTCAACTCGGCGCTGGCCGACAGCTGCCAGAAAGAGGCGCGCGTCCAGCAGATCTACAACAAGGCCTCGCAGCCCTACATCGACCAGTTCATGAGCGAGAATCCGGACTGGGCCGATGGTGACTTCTCGTTCTACACCAACCATCCGACCTCGGTCTGGCAGCACCGCACCTACATCAATCCGGCCAACCCGGCCTACGTGCCCGGCACGCCGTCGTACGTGCAGAAGCAGATCAACAACGATGTCACGCCCGACTACCATCACCGGCTGGGCAACAGCTACGCACGCAACTCGCAGGTGGCCTTCGGCTCGACGCTGTTCTTCGACCGTGGCTACGTGGGTGTCAGCATCGATGCCAAGGACAGCGAATACGGCGTGCCGGGATTCTCGATGCAGAACCTGTCGTTCGGTTCGAACTATGCTGATGGCCTGCCGGTGGGCGTGGTGATCAAGCAGGAACGCTACGCGCTGGACGCCCTGCTGCGCGATCCGCTGCCGTGGTTCGAGCGCGCGGAGCTGCGAGTTTCCAGGCTGGACAACACGTCGGGCGAGCGCCTCGGTGCATCCAAGGCCAATGACTACGACTTCGAAAGCTCCCAGGCCGAGCTGCTTCTGAGCCATCAGCGCGTCGGTCCGCTCAGCGGCCTGCTCGGCTTCAGCCACCAGTCGCGCCAGGTCACCGGCAGCGGTTCACTGCGCTACCTGCCCGACGTCGACACCCGCAGCAACGCGGTGTTCCTGAAGGAGACGCTGGACTTCGGCTGGGCCAGTTTCGATGCAGGCGTGCGCCACGAGCGCGTTGACCATGACCTGCAACCAAGCCGCTTCAAGACAGCGCGCAATGCCGCCAACACGAAATTGCAGGACCGCGACTACCGGCTCAACAGCTACACCCTCGGATCGTATGTCGAGCTAGGCCCCTTGTTCGCCGCCAAGGTGCGCTACGCATCCTCGCAGCGCGCACCGGAGATCAACGAGCTGTATGCCAGCAACGCACACTATTCGGTGATGACCCAGGAAGAAGGCAACCAGAACCTCAAGCCTGAGCGCGCGAAGAACCTGGAGCTGACCGGCCTGTTCCACATCGGCGGTTTCGAGCTGTCGGCCACCGCTTACCGGATGAAGTACGAGAACTATCTCTACCTCGGCCATTCCGGCCTGCAGACCGCCAACCGTCTGCCGCTCAAGTACTGGAAGCAGACCGACACCACGGTGAAGGGTTTCGAGATCGACGCATCTCAGGTGCTGGACTTGGGCCGGTATGGCACGTTGAACATCTCTGCCTTCGCCGATCTGGTGAAGAACAAGGCCGACCACCCCGATCCGCTGCGCGCCCACAACGATGGCGAGTACCTCCCGAACATGCCGACCAACCGCTACGGTGCCAACCTGCAATGGCAGCGCGAAGGTTGGAAGGCGCAGCTGTCGAGCACCTACTACGACACGCAGAAGTACCTCGGCCGCAACGTCAGCGGGGAAATCCCGCTGGACGCGTTCAACCTGGTTGATCTGCAGGTCAGCCGCGAACTGCCGGTGCGCAGCAGCTACATCGCCGGCATGGAAGTGTTCGTCAACGGCAGCAACCTGCTCAATGAGGAAGCGCGTCCACACAACTCGCCGCTGAAGTACATCGCGCCGCTGCCGGGGCGGGGCTTCCAGGTGGGTGTGACGCTAAAGCTCTGAGGAGAGCCTGATTCGGTCGCCATCAGCGATCTATGATCGCTGGATGGCACGCCGGGACCCTGCATCCGCGCAAAGAAAAACGCCTGCAGATCGAGGATCTGCAGGCGCTTCTTTGTATCTGGCGGAGTGAGAGGGATTCGAACCCTCGATAGAGCTTTTGACCCTATACTCCCTTAGCAGGGGAGCCCCTTCGGCCACTCGGGCATCACTCCGGGGTTTTCTCCGCGTCTGGTGCGTCGCACCTCAGCGGGGCGTGAATCATAACGTTAATCGAGTGCGAAGGTAAAGCGTTATTCGGCAGAATTTTCGCTACCGGTGCCACCGGCTTCATCACCACGCTGGATGCGCTGATAGATCTCTTCGCGATGCACAGCGACGTCCTTCGGCGCGGTGATGCCGATACGCACCTGGTTACCCTTGACGCCAAGCACGGTGACGCTCACCGAGTCTCCGATCATCAGGGTTTCGCCGACGCGGCGAGTCAGGATCAACATTTTTGTAAGTCTCCATGGAACCGTGTGGAAGGGTATCCCCCACCGGCTTGACGCTCCGTCAAGAAGCGCTACCACGACAAAGGGAAAAGATTCGCAATGGTACCGTCAGCCGTCCCGCTCCTACAAGGAGGGGGACGGCCAGGTTCATCACAGGCGGGGGCTGACCCATTCGACGACTGCAGCCAGCGCAGTGGCAAGGGCGGGCCCGTCCTCGCCACCACCCTGGGCGAGGTCCGGGCGTCCGCCGCCCTTGCCCCCGATCTGACCGGCGATATGGGACAACAGTTCCCCGGCCTTGACCTTGCCCATTGCGCTGCCGTTCACGCCTGCGACCAGGGCCGCCTTGCCGTCCTGGGCGCCGGCCAGCACGATCACCGCGTCGCCCAGCTGCTGCTTGAGGCGATCCATGGCGTCACGCAGGGCCTTGGCGTCGAAGCCCTCCAGGCGGGCAGCCAGCACCTTCACGCCAGCGACCTCGACGGCCTGGCCGGACAGGTCGGCCGTGGCACCCGCAGCAACCTTGGCCTTCACGGCCTCCAGTTCGCGCTCCAGCTGCTTCTGGCGCTGGCCGAGGGCACGGATCTTCTCGACCACGTCGGCGGCGCTGCCGCCGAGCAGCTCAGCGGCCTCGGCCAGGCGGGCCTCTTCGGCGTCCACGTAGTCCAGCGCGCCCTGGCCGGTGACGGCCTCAATGCGGCGCACGCCCGCGGAGACGCCGCCCTCGGAGGTGATCTTGAACAGGCCGATGTCGCCGGTACGGTTGACGTGGGTACCACCGCACAGCTCGGTGGAGTAGTCACCCATCTTCAGCACGCGCACGTGCTCGCCGTACTTCTCGCCGAACAGGGCCATCGCGCCGAAGTCCAGCGCTTCCTGCATGCCCATGGTGTGCACTTCGGCGGCGTTGTTGGCGCGCACCTGCTGGTTGACCTTGCGCTCGATCACCGCCAGTTCGTCGGCACTGATCGGCTGGAAGTGCGAGAAGTCGAAACGCAGGCGGTCCGGGGCGACCAGCGAGCCCTTCTGCTGCACGTGGGTGCCCAGCACTTCGCGCAGGGCGGCGTGCAGCAGGTGGGTGGCCGAATGGTTGAGGATGGTGGCGCCGCGGCGCTCGCCATCAACCTGGCCGGAGAGCACGTCGCCGACCTTCAGGCCGCCGCCGGACAGGGTGCCGACATGGCCATGGAACTGGCTGGCGAACTTCTGGGTGTCTTCCACCACCAGGCGCACGCCGTTGCCGGTCAGCACGCCGGTGTCGCCGACCTGGCCGCCGGACTCTGCGTAGAACGGGGTCTGGTTGGTGATGACGATGACTGCGTCACCCGCATCGGCCGACTGCACCGGACGACCGTCCTTGAGCAGGGCCAGCACGCCCAGGCCGTCGGCCTGCAGGCGGTCGTAGCCCACGAACTGGGTCGGGCTGAGGGTCGCCACCAGCTCGGCTGGCAGGGTCACGCCGCCACCGAACTTGCCGGCCGCGCGCGCGGTCTCGCGCTGCTGCTCCATCGCGGCATCGAAGCCGGCGATGTCGACGGTCAGGTCGCGCTCGCGGGCGATGTCCTGGGTCAGGTCGAGCGGGAAGCCATAGGTGTCATACAGGCGGAAGGCGTCAACGCCCGGGATCACGCCATTGCTGGCCTTGCCGGCCACGTCTTCGAAGATCTTCATGCCGGCATCGAGGGTTTCGGCGAAACGCTCTTCCTCGGCCTGCAGCGCACGGGTGACCGTGTCCACCGCCGCCGGCAGTTCCGGATAGGCCTCGCCCATCTGCTCGACCAGCGTCGGCACCAGCTTGCTGAAGAACGGCTGGCGCACGCCCAGCATCCAGCCGTGGCGCAGGGCGCGGCGGATGATACGGCGCAGCACGTAACCCCGGCCTTCGTTGGACGGCAGCACGCCGTCGACGATCAGGAACGAGCAGGCGCGGATGTGGTCGGCAATCACGCGCAGCGACTTGTTCTCCAGGTCGGCGGTGCCGGTCAGCTCGGAGGCCTTGCGGATCAGCGCCTGGAACAGGTCGATCTCGTAGTTGGTGTGCACGTGCTGCAGGATCGCAGCCAGGCGCTCCAGGCCCATGCCGGTATCCACGCACGGCGCCGGCAGCGGCACCAGGGTGCCGTCGGGCTGGCGGTCGAACTGCATGAACACCAGGTTCCAGATTTCGATGAAGCGGTCGCCGTCTTCATCCGGCGAACCCGGGGGGCCGCCTGCGATATGGTCGCCGTGGTCGTAGAAGATCTCGGTGCACGGACCACACGGACCGGTGTCGGCCATCTGCCAGAAGTTGTCCGAAGCGAACGGCGCACCCTTGTTATCGCCGATGCGCACGATGCGCTCTTCCGGCACGCCGACCATGTCGCGCCACAGCTCGTAGGCTTCGTCATCGGTCTGGTAGACGGTGACCAGCAGGCGTTCGGCCGGCAACTTCCAGACCTGGGTCAGCAGTTCCCAGGCCCAGGCGATCGCGTCCTTCTTGAAGTAGTCGCCGAACGACCAGTTGCCCAGCATTTCGAAGAAGGTGTGGTGGCGTGCGGTGTAGCCGACCTGGTCGAGATCGTTGTGCTTGCCGCCCGCGCGCAGGCAGCGCTGCACGTCGGCCGCGCGCACGTAGCTACGCTTCTCCGCGCCGAGGAACACGTCCTTGAACTGCACCATGCCGGAGTTGGTGAACAGCAGGGTCGGATCATTGCCCGGCACCAGCGGCGCCGAGGGCACGATGGTGTGGCCTTTGCCCTTGAAGAATTCAAGGAAGTCGCTGCGGATCTGGGATGTCGTGAATTTGGCGGATGCGTTCATTGGGGGCTGGCAGTCTGCGGGCCGGCGGACCCGGACCACCGGCCGTGTTGGCCAGAGTCGCGAGGGACCGCCGAAAACCTAAAGGGTATCAGGCCCGGCGCCGCCAGTCTCAGTCATCCGGGTCGTAGCGGGTCGCACGGCCGATGCTGTCGCCGTCGAAGCCCCGTCGGGCCAGCAGATCGGCGGCCTTGCGCCGCTGCGTCAGGTCCTGCGGACCGGCCTCGCCAAAGCGTCGGCGGACCAGATCACGGGCGTTCTCCTGCCAGTCGCCTTCGTAGCTGTCCATCGCTGCAGCAATCGCGGCACTGTCCAGGCCGTGGGTCCCCAGCTCGGCGCGGACATGGATCGGCCCATAACCGGCGTTGGCGCGCATCCTCACCAGGTTCTCGGCAAAACGGGTGTCGTCCTGCCAGCCCGCCTCGGTCAGCTTGGCGACAGCGGCCTGCGCGGCTTCGTCTTCGATGCCACGGGCGGTCAGCTTGCGGGTGAGTTCCTTGCGCGAGTGCTCGCGGCGGACCAGCAGGCCCAGCGCCCGTTGGACGGGAGTCTGCTCACGCTGCCGGCGCTTGCGGCCGGTGGGAATGTCTTCGGCGTCGGACATCGGTGCTCCAAGGGTGGCGCCGTCCTTGGCGCCCTGCCCATCCCTGGGCGATTCGAACCTGCGGGACAGGGCGACGTCACTGACGGCGCCGCCCTGCCCCACAGCAAGCCTTACTCGTCGTCGCCTTCGTCGTCGCCTTCCTCGCGGGCCGCTTCGGCCGGCTGGAATTTCTCACGCAGCTCGGCCTCGAGCTTGGCGGCGACGGTCGGGTTGTCGCGCAGGTAGCCGCGGGCATTGTCCTTGCCCTGGCCAATGCGCTCTTCACCGTAGCTGTACCAGGCGCCGGCCTTCTCGACCAGCTTGGCATCCACGCCCATGTCGATCAGCTCGCCCTCGCGGCTGATGCCTTCGCCGTACAGGATCTCGGTGATGACCTGCTTGAACGGAGGCGCCAGCTTGTTCTTGACGACCTTGATCTTGGTCTGGTTGCCGATGATCTCATCGCCCTTCTTGATCGCACCGATACGGCGGATGTCCAGGCGGACCGAGGCATAGAACTTCAGCGCGTTGCCACCGGTGGTGGTTTCCGGGCTCTGGCCCGGCATCATCACGCCGATCTTCATGCGCAGCTGGTTGATGAAGATCACCAGGGTGTTCGAACGCTTGATGTTGCCGGTCAGCTTGCGCAGCGCCTGGCTCATCAGGCGGGCCTGCAGGCCCGGCAGCTGGTCACCCATTTCGCCTTCGATTTCGGCCTTCGGGGTCAGCGCGGCGACCGAGTCGACCACCAGGATGTCGACCGAGCCCGAACGGACCAGCATGTCGGCGATTTCCAGCGCCTGCTCACCGGTGTCCGGCTGCGACAGCAGCAGGTCGTCCACGTTAACGCCCAGCTTCGCGGCGTAGATCGGGTCAAGCGCGTGCTCGGCGTCGATGAAAGCTGCGGTACCGCCCATCTTCTGGCATTCGGCGATGGCCTGCAGGGTCAGGGTGGTCTTGCCCGAGGATTCCGGCCCGTAGATCTCAACGACACGGCCCTTCGGCAGACCGCCAATGCCCAGTGCGATGTCGAGCATCAGCGAACCGGTCGGGATGGCTTCGACGGGCTCGACCACGCGGTCGCCCATGCGCATCACCGAGCCCTTGCCGAACTGCTTCTCGATCTGGCCCAGAGCAGCAGCCAAGGCCCGCTTCTTGTTCTCGTCCATCGTATTGGTCCTTGCAGAGGTCATGTCGTTGGGGGTGCTGTCTTTGGGGGTCTTCTTTGCCATGGGTTCACTTTAAGTCGGACGTATCGCACAGGCTGAGATTCTGCCCGGCGCTCTTAAAAGAATTATCGGACATCCGTACCAACCTCAGTGGAACCAGAGAATCGCCACAAAAGACCGCGGGGTAATGCACTATGGAGCGGGTCAACGATTGGGCCGAAGCAGGCCGCAATAGAGGCCTTCGATCGCAAAATCCTGGTCCGGCAGCACCTCGATCGGCTTGTAATCGGGATTGCGCGGCAGCAGGCGGATGCGGTCCTTGGCGATCTTCAGCAGCTTGACGGTGATCTCGTCATCGATGCGGGCCACCACGATCTGCCCAGAACGGGCGTCGCGGGTACGGTGCACGCCGATCAGGTCACCGTCGAAGATGCCCTCGTCGATCATCGAGTCGCCCTGCACTTTCAGCAGGTAGTCCGGCGCTGGCGAGAAGAACACCCGGTCCAGCACCACGAAATCGTCGGAGCCGATGTCGGCACCGATCGGCAGGCCGGCAGCGACCCGGCCCAGCACCGGCAAGCGCAGCACGCTGTCCGGAAGGCCCGGCTCGGCGAGCTTTTCGACCGGCGGTGCCTGCACCAGACGGATGCCGCGAGCCTGGCCCGGGATGCGACGGATCGCACCGGCCTGCTCCAGGGCTTCCAGGTGGTACTGGGCCGCGCGCACGCCCTTGAAGCCGAACGCACGTGCGATTTCAGTCTGCGACGGCGGTGCGCCTTCGCTCTCGATACGCTCGGCGATCAACTGCAGGATCGCCTGCTGGGTGTCGGTCAGGTCCATGATTAGTAGTATTACTACTAATGCGCACAACTGCAAGTGCCGGGTCTGTAGTGCCGCGCCATGCTCGGCAGTTGGGCCAATGGCCGGGCGGCAAAGGCAAAAAGCAGCCGACCAGCGATTGGCCCTACCGGAATCGCGCAGCGATTCCGCGGTTCCAGTGGGGAACCGCTGCGGCAAGCACACTAGGTATGCTTGCCGCTCCTCCATATCGAGTACAGGATCCACACGCCACAGAAGCCGGCGCCGATGAACCCGCACACCCCCAGCGCCAGCAGCCAGCGACTGGAGACCCCGCCAACGCTGTGCATGACGATCGAGGACCCGATGATCAGCGCGGCGGTGACGATACCCATCACCAGCCGGTTCGCTGCCCGATTCACCTGTTCGCCGAAGCCCTGCAGCGCGGTGGTTTCCACCTTCAGCTGGAGGCGGCCGCGGCGTGCGGCCTGGACCAGCTTGCGCAGGTCGCGCGGCAATTCCCCGGCGAAGTCGACCAGGCCCAGCAGGCTGCGTCGGCCACGCTTGAGCAGCGCATTGGGCGCATAGCGCTGCAGCACCACCCGTTCAAGGAACGGGCGCGCGGCACTGGCCATGTCGAAATCCGGGTCCAGCTGGCGGCCCATGCCTTCCAGGGTCAGGAAGGCCTTGATCATCAGCGCCAGATCGGCCGGCAGGGTCAGGCTGTAGCTGCGCAGCAGCTGGGTGATATCGCCCAGCATCAGGCCGATGCGCAGGTCCTTCAGCGGCACGCCGCGATACTGGTCAACGAACTGGCTGATGTCGTGCTGCAGGCGGTTCTCGTCAACTTCCACGCCGCCGGCCCAGTCCAGCAGCACATCGGCCACGCCCTGCGGATCCTGCTCGACCAGCCCGTGCAGCAGCTGCGCGACCTGGAAGCGGCGCACTTCGGACAACGCGCCGACCATGCCGAAGTCAATCACGCCGATGCGGCCGTCACGCAGGTAGAGGATGTTGCCGGGGTGCGGGTCGGCGTGGAAGCAGCCGTCCTCCAGCACCATCTTGAGCACGATGCCGGCACCGCGCCGAGCCAGTTCGCGGCGATCCAGGCCCGCCGCATCGACGCCGGCCAGGTCACGCCCGGGAATGCCATTGACGAAGTCCTGGACGTTCAGGCTTTCGCAGGTCCACTGCCAGTGCACCCCGGGGATCAGGATGTCGTCACGGCCGTAGAAGTTGCGCGCGATGCGTTCGGCGTTGCGGCATTCGGCGGCGAAATCCAGCTCGCGTCGCAGCGACACGGTGAACTGCTGCACGACCTCGGCCGGACGATAGCGGCGCAGGTCCGGCAGCCGCGCCTCGACGATTTCGGCCAGGCGCGCCAGCAACCGCAGGTCGGCTTCAACCACGTCACGGATGCCGGGGCGGCGCACCTTCAGTACTACTTCGCGGCCGTCGTGCAGCCGTGCACGATGGGCCTGCGCCAGCGATGCGGCGGCCATCGGGATTTCATCGAGGAAGGCGAACACGTCTGCAGGCGAGGCACCCAGGTCGGCCTCCAGCTGCTCGCGGATATCGGCATACGGCAGCGCGGGTACCGCGTTCTGCAGCTCGGACAGTTCAGCGATCCATTCCGGCGGCAGCAGGTCGACGCGCGTCGCCAGCACCTGCCCGAGCTTGACGAAGGTCGGGCCGAGATCCTGCATCGCGCTGCGTACGCGCACCGGCGCGGTCATCCGCAGCAGTTCCTGGCGATCCTCGTTCCAGTGCAACAGGCGCCCTGCGCGCTCCAGCGTGGTGGCCAGGCCGATGCGCCGCACCACGTCACCGAAGCCATAGCGGATCAGGACGACCGCAATTTCCTGCAGTCGGCCCAGGTCACGGACCGTGCCCAGCGTTTCCCACATCATGCGTGCTCCGGACGATTACCGGAGCAGCATGTCACAGCTGGGCGTCGATGCCGCGCAATGCCGCCGCTACGGTTTGCCGGCGGATGGCTTCGCGGTCGCCCTCGAACTGGAACAGCTCGGCGCGGGCGTAGCCGCCGCGCCGCTTCCAGCCGATCCAGACGCTGCCGACCGGCTTGCCAGGGCTGCCACCGCCCGGTCCGGCAATGCCGGTCACCGCCACCGCGATGCCGGCACCGGAATTGACCAGCGCACCCGACACCATCTCCAGCACGGTTTCGCGGCTGACCGCACCGTACTGCTCCAGGGTCTGCGCCCTCACGCCCAACAGCCGCTGCTTGGCTTCGTAGCTGTAGACCACCATGCCGCAGTCGAAGAATGCCGACGAACCTGCGATGTCGGTCATGCACTTTGCAATCCAGCCACCACTGCAGCTTTCAGCGGTCACCAGCTGCAGCGAGGCCTGCTCCAGGCGCTGCCCAAGCGCGGCGGACTGGCTATTGAGTTCAGCGTCGGTGGGGATGGACATCGGCATGACGGTGGGGTGAAGAACCTGCACGTTGTACCGCAGATGACAGCCAGATGTCGCGCCCATCCGGGATGGTTGCGCTGCCGGCCGGCGGCCGGCACTACCGGGCATCGGCCGCTACCTCACCACTCCGGCGGTTTTTCCGGCAGCAGCGCGCGGATCGGGGCGCCATCGGCACTGCCGGCCAGCTTCTCGGCTTCGGCAATCGGCAAGTCGACATGCAGCAGCCAGCCTTCCTCATCAGCCTGCTCACTGCGGATCACTTCCAGCTGGTGCAGGCGCGCGCGCAGGCGGCCGGCATCCGGCGGCAGGCGCAGTTCGCCGGAGACATGCTGCAGGCCCAGGCGCTTGCCCAGCACCGCCTGCAGCAGCTCCAGCCCCCGCCCGTCACGCGCGGAAATCCAGACCCGCTCACGACGCGACTCATCCGGGATACCGTCCTGGCCATCGTGGCGCACGTCGGCGCCGTCGATGCGGTCGATCTTGTTGAACACCAGCAATTGCGGCAGGTCACCGGCACCGACTGCGGTCAGCACCTCGTCGACCTGGGCGATGCGCTCCTCGCGGTGCGGATCGGCAGCGTCGACCACATGCAGCAGGAAGTCGGCCTCGCGCGCCTCGGACAGGGTCGAGCGGAACGCCGCGACCAGATCATGCGGCAGATCGCGGACGAAGCCGACGGTATCGGCCAGCACCACGTTGCCCCCCGGCACCGCGATGCGGCGCACGGTCGGATCCAGCGTTGCGAACAGCTGGTCGGCGGCATAGGCCTCAGCGCCGGTCATGGCGTTGAACAGAGTCGACTTGCCGGCGTTGGTGTAGCCCACCAGGGCCACGCGCGGCAGCTCGCTGCGCACACGCGCACGGCGCATCTGGGTGCGCTGCACTTCGACCTTTTCCAGGCGCTTCTGCAGCTGTTCCACCCGCTTCTGCAGCAGGCGGCGGTCGGTTTCCAGCTGGGTTTCACCCGGGCCGCGCAGGCCGATCGAACCGCCGCGCTGGCGCTCCAGATGGGTCCAGCCGCGCACCAGCCGCGTAGCCAGGTGGCGCAGCTGTGCCAGTTCGACCTGCAGCTTGCCTTCGTGGCTGTGCGCACGCTGGGCGAAGATGTCCAGGATCAGGCCGGTGCGGTCGATCACGCGGCGCTCGAGGAAACGTTCCAGGTTGCGCTCCTGGCCCGGGCTCAATGCATGGTTGACCAGGATCAGGTCGGCCCCGCTGGCGTCGGCCGCTGCCTTGATCTCGTCCAGCTTGCCGCTGCCGATCAGGGTCGACGGATTCGGACGGTCCAGGCGCGCAGTGATCGTCGCGGCGATGCTGGCCCCGGCCGAGCGGGCCAGATCACCGAATTCTTCGAGCACATCGTCTTCCAGCTTGCCGAAATGGGGCTGGATCAACAGGGCGTGTTCACCCTTTTTCGAGCGGTCAAACATTCACCGCTCCGGTATTACTCGTCTGCTTCATCACCTGCCTGACCACCTTCACCCGACTGCACGTAACCGCCGCCCGGACCGACCTTCACGTTGCGTGCCGGAACGACGGTGGAAATGGCGTGCTTGTAGACCATCTGACTGACCGTGTTGCGCAGCAGGACCACGAACTGGTCGAACGACTCGATCGTGCCCTGCAGCTTGATGCCGTTCACCAGGTACACCGAAACCGGCACGCGTTCGCGCCGCAGTGCGTTCAAGAAAGGATCCTGCAGCGATTGCCCCTTGGACATTGCACACTCCTGATTATTGTTCTTATTGGGTTGCCGACGGTTGCCGCGGCCCCCGAGCCGCCCGCCGACCGATGATGTTACACGGCTGGCGGGGATTCAGCGTGCGACGAAGGTCGACACCGCGCTGGCCAGGCGCTCACCATCAACATGGGGGTCGAACCAGCGCGCATCAAGCTCGCCGCGCAGCCAGGTCAGCTGGCGCTTGGCCAGTTGCCGGGTGGCAAAGATCGCCTTGTCACGGAAACGGGCGGCATCCTCCTCCCCGTCCAGGTACTCCCAGGCCTGCCGATAGCCGACCGCACGCACTGCCGGCAGGTCCAAGGGCGCCGCCACGGCAGCCATTTCCGGCATCGCGCGCAATGCCCGCACCTCGTCGAGAAACCCCTGCCCCAGCATGGCGTCGAAGCGCGCCTCGATGCGCTGGTGAAGAACCGCACGGTCGCGTGGGGCGAGGATAAGCTTGAGGGTGCGCACCGGCAATGGCGCTACGCCCGGCCGGCGCTGCCATTCAGTAATGGGGATACCGGTCAGGCGATAGACCTCCAGCGCCCGCTGGATGCGTTGCGGATCGGTGGCATGGATACGTGCGGCGGCGGCCGGGTCGACCTTGGCCAGCTCGGCGTGCAGTGCCGCCCAGCCACGCTCGGCCGCCTCGGCGCTGAGCGCTTCGCGTATTGCAGGGTCGGCCTCCGGCATCGGCGACAGGCCCTGCAGCAGCGCCCGGAAGTACAGGCCAGTGCCACCGGCCAGGATCGGCGTCCTGCCACGCGCCACGATGTCGGCCACGACCCGCCCGGCATCGGCGGCGAACTCGGCCGCCGAGTAGGTCTGCCAGGGGTCACGCAGGTCCAGCAGATGGTGCGGCGCCTGCGCGCGCTCCGTCGCATCGGGCTTGGCCGAACCGATGTCCAGGTGGCGGTATACCAGTGCCGAGTCGACGCTGACGATTTCCCCATCCAGCTGCCGTGCCAGGGCGATCGCCGTGGCGGTCTTGCCACTGGCCGTCGGCCCCATCACGGCGATCGCCAGCGGCCGCCGGTCGATGCCCATCAGTCTTCGTCCGGCCAGCGGATCGTCGGCGTGGCGTCGGCGCGCGGCGTTGGCACGGCCTCGACTGCCTGCCAGATCTTCAGCGCATCAACTGTGGCCGCCACGTCATGCACGCGTACGATGCGCGCGCCACGCTGGACTGCGATCAGGTGCGCGGCCACCGAGGCCGCTACCCGCTCGGACGGCGTATCGCGACCTGTCAGTTCACCGAGACTGCGCTTGCGCGACAGGCCGGCCAGCATCGGCACGCCCAGCTCCAGGAACCGCTCGGAGCGTGCCAGCAGGGTCATGTTGTGGGCAGTGGTCTTGCCGAAACCGAAACCGAGATCGATCAGCAGGTTCTTCTTCGCAATGCCCGCCATCTCGGCAGCGAACAGGCGCTGGACCAGGAAGCCGTGCACCTCGGCGACCACGTCGTCGTAATGTGGATCGACCTGCATGTGGCCTGGCTCGCCCTGCATGTGCATCAGCACCACCGGCACGCCGGTTGCAGCGGCGGCGTCCAGCGCCCCTTCCTGACGCAGGCCGAAGATGTCGTTGATCATGCCAGCGCCAGCCGCCACGGCCGCGCGCATCACTTCCGGCTTGAAGGTGTCGATGCTGATCGGCACCCGGGTGCGTGCGGCCAGCTGCTCGATCACCGGAATCACCCGGCGCAGTTCCTCCTCCACCGATACCGGCGCAGCGCCCGGCCGGGTCGATTCGCCGCCGATATCGAGAAGGTCCGCGCCCTCCTCGACCAGCTTCAGGCCATGAGCGACTGCGGCCTCGGTGGTGTCGTGCGCGCCGCCATCGGAGAAGGAGTCCGGGGTGACGTTGACGATGCCCATGACCTGGGCACGGTCGAGGCGCAGGATGCGGCCGGCGCAGTCGAGCTGGGGCGAGGTATCGAACATGGGCAATCCTGCAGGGACAACGGTGGGTAGTTTAGTTCGGCAGCGCGGCGCCCTGCACCCGCAGAGGCAACGGCCACAGCAAAAGCCCAGGCCACAGCAGAAGCTGGTTTCCTGAGGGTAGGCGGGGTGGGTCCGGTTGCGGGAGACGCCGTAAACCCCGCTCCGCGGTCCGGCCCAGCCGCTGGCGGCTGTGCGTTCGGGCGCTTGCGAAGCAGTGCTTCGCAAGCAAAGCGCCCTCACCCATGGGGGCTTGGCCGCGGCATCCATGCCGCGGACACTCCCGCAACCGGACCCACCCCGCCTTCGACAGATTTCCGCGATCTGTTGGAACAAATACCGGGGTCAGATCCGTTTTCCGGAGGAAAACGGATCTGACCCCATATTGATTTCGATATCTGACAGCGATTCATCCACGCATGGCGTGGATCTACCGTGTCGACCAAGGTCGACAGCCACCAACAGCAGCAGGAATCTGTCAGAGGTGGGACGGTGTCGGAGGGCGGGGTGTCAGCCGCATGGATGCGGCTGCCAAGCTTACAGGGAAGTACTTGCAGCGCCCCCGCACTCCGACACCGCCCCGCCATCCTACGGAAAGCCCGCTGTTGCTGTTGCTGTTGAGGTTGCCGGCCAGCGGCCGGCACTACCGCGGGTGCAGGGCGCAGCCCTGCCGACACCCCCTCAACGGCGGCGGCGCTTGCGGTCCACGTACAGGGTCTTGGCGATGCTCAGCACGATGCCAACGGCGATACCCACCACGCAGCCCAGCAGCAGGTTGTCGGCCCCCAGGCCCACACCGACGCCGACCACGGTGGCGATCACCATCTCGGCGGTGTGGGAAATCGGTTCGGGCTTCGGGGCGGACATGCGGGCTCCAGCGTCAGTTCGGTTCTTCGGAATGGGCCGGTAGCCCGGAAACGACGAAGCCGGGTTGCCCCGGCCTCGTCTGGTGTCACGCGCAGCGGGCCGTCAGTGCGATTCGGCCGGGCCCGCGATCGGCGGCAGCGGACGGGCGTCGCCGCCCTTGTCGTTGCCACCATCCTTGTTCGACTTGCTCCAGCCGGCCGGCGGCGGCGGATCGCGGCCTTCCATGATGGCGTCGATCTGCGGCGCGTCGATCGTCTCGTACTGCAGCAGCAGCTGGGACATCGCGTGCAGCTTGTCCAGGTTGGCCGTCATCAGCTCGGTGGTGCGCGCGTAGGCTTCGTCGAGGATCTTGCGCACTTCCTCATCGATGCGACGCGCGGTGTCGTTGGACACGCTCTTGTGCTGGGTGACCGATCGGCCCAGGAACACCTCGTCATCCTCTTCGCCATAGGCGATCGGGCCGAGCTGGTCGGACAGGCCCCACTTGGTGACCATGTTGCGGGCCATCTTGGTGGCGCGTTCGATGTCGTTGGAAGCGCCCGTGGTGACCTTGTCGGCACCGAAGATCAGCTCCTCGGCCACACGACCACCGTACAGCGAGCACAGCTGCGACTTGATCGCCACGCGGTTCATCGAATACTTGTCGCCTTCCGGCAGGTACATGGTCACGCCCAGCGCACGGCCGCGCGGGATGATCGTGACCTTGTAGACCGGGTCGTGCTCGGGCACCAGGCGGCCGACGATGGCGTGGCCGGCTTCGTGGTAGGCGGTCAGGGTCTTCTCTTCTTCGCTCATGGCCATCGAGCGGCGCTCGGCACCCATCAGGATCTTGTCGCGGGCACGGTCGAAGTGGTCCATGCGGACTTCCTTCTCGTTGCCACGCGCGGCGAACAGGGCCGCCTCGTTGCACAGGTTGGCCAGATCAGCACCGGAGAAGCCCGGGGTACCCCGCGCGATCACCATCGGCTCGACATCGTCGGCGAGCGGCAGCTTGCGCATGTGGACCTTCAGGATGTGCTCGCGACCCTTCACGTCCGGCAGGCCAACCACGACCTGGCGGTCGAAACGGCCCGGACGCAGCAGCGCCGGGTCCAGCACGTCCGGGCGGTTGGTCGCGGCGATCACGATCACGCCTTCGCCACCTTCGAAACCATCCATTTCGACCAGCAGCTGGTTCAGGGTCTGCTCGCGCTCGTCATGACCGCCGCCCAGGCCGGCGCCACGGTGGCGGCCGACAGCGTCGATTTCATCGATGAAGATGATGCACGGGGCATGCTTCTTGGCCTGCTCGAACATGTCGCGCACGCGGCTGGCGCCGACGCCGACGAACATTTCCACGAAGTCCGAACCGGAGATCGAGAAGAACGGCACCTTGGCTTCGCCGGCAATGGCCTTGGCCAGCAGCGTCTTGCCGGTACCCGGCGGCCCGACCATCAGCACGCCGCGCGGAATCTTGCCGCCCAGCTTGGTGAACTTGGACGGGTCGCGCAGGAAGTCGACCAGCTCGCCCACTTCTTCCTTGGCCTCATCGCAGCCGGCGACGTCGGCGAAGGTGACCTTGATCTGGTCTTCGCCCTGCAGCTTGGCGCGCGACTTGCCGAAGGACATCGCGCCCTTGGCAGCGCCGCCTCCGCCCTGCATCTGCCGCATGATGAACAACCAGAAGCCGATGATCAGGATGACCGGCAGGAAATTCATCAGGATCGCGCCCAGGGAGATGCCGCTGGACGGCTCCTCCTGCACGATCTCCACGTTCTTGGTGCGCAGCACGTTGATCAGGTCGCGATCGAACGGTGCGGTGATGGTGGATGTCTGCCCGCCGCGGGTGGTGTAGGTCAGCTGGCTGGTGCCGCCGCGCATGTCGCCGCCGAAGGCGACCTTCTGCACGTTGCCGCTGTCCACCTGGTCCAGGAACTGCGAGTACGACGCACCCTGCGCGCCGGCTCCGGAGGACTTCGGCGAGAAGCTCTGGAAGACCACCATCAGCACGACGGCGACGACCACCCATAGCAGGAGGTTCTTGGTCAAGTCGTTCATCCTCATTGGCTCCGGTGTTCCTCTCAGTGCTGGCGTTGCGTGGGGGTCGAACTTGCGTACATTGCGAGCTTACTTCATGTGGGCGCGTTTTCCCTGACCCAAGGCGTACACCTCGGGAGAGCGCTTGCGCGAGGCTTCCGGCTTGCGGATGGAGACCTTGTCGTACCGGCGGCGCATCTCGCGCACGTAGTCGTCAAAGCCCTCGCCCTGGAACAGCTTGATCAGGAATGCCCCACCGGTCTTCAGGTGGTTGTCGGCAAAATCCAGGGCCAGCTCCGCCAGGTGCATCATCCGCGGCTGGTCGACCGCGCCCACACCACTCTTATTGGGGGCCATGTCCGACAGCACAAGGTCTACCGGCTGGTCCCCGAGCATGGCTTCAAACTGCGATAGGACGGCTTCTTCCCTGAAGTCACCATGAAGGAACTCCACGCCGGCCAGCGGCGGCATGTCCAGGATATCCAGGGCCAGCACCCGGCCGGTATCGCCGATCTGTCTCCGCACCTGTTGAGACCAGCCGCCCGGGGCCGCGCCGAGGTCGACCACCACCATGTGCGGCTTCAGCAACCGGTCACGTTCCAGCAGCTCTTCGAGCTTGTAGGCGGCACGCGAGCGCATGCCTTCGGCCTGCGCCTTCTTCACGAAGGGGTCGGAGAAGTGTTCCTTGAGCCAGCGCTGGCTGCTTTTGCTGCGGGTAGCCATTGAAAATAGGGGCTGATGGGGTCCTCATGATACCCTGATCGCCCCATTCAACCGTCTTTTCCTGCATGTCCATCGCCCTGACCGCCTCCCAGACCCGTTTCCTGCGCGGCCAAGCCCACGACCTGAAGGCCCTGCTGCAGACCGGCGGCAAGGGTGTGACCCCGGCCTTCATTGCTGAGCTGAACGAAGTGCTGGAGCGCCACGAGCTGGTCAAGGTGAAGGTCGCTGCCGAAGACCGCGAGGCCCGTGACGTGATGATCGGCGAGATCGTCGAAGCCACCGAAAGCGCGCTGGTGCAGCGCATCGGCCACGTCGCCGTGCTGTACCGCCCGAGCAGGGAACAGCGCCAGATCGTGCTGCCGCGCGGCTGATCGCCCTACCGTCATGCAGCTGAACCACGAACCGCCCGACTACGCCTACAGCCTGCGCGCCGCCGATGGCCGCTCGGCCAAGGTCAATGACCAGGTGCTGGACGGCAGCTTCTTCCTGACCCCGGACCAGCTGGTCGCGCATTGGCCGGTGGCGAGTGCCGCTGCGTTGCAGCTGGCGGACCTCGAGCCGATCCTGGCGCTGAATCCGGCGCTGATCGTGCTGGGTACCGGTGACCGCCAGGTGTTCCCGCCGGCGGTGGTAATGGCCGCCTGCCTGTCCCGCGGCATCGGCCTGGAAGTGATGAACAATCCGGCTGCTGCACGCACCTTCAACATCCTGGCCGGCGAAGGCCGCAAGGTTGCGGCTGCTTTCATCCTGGAAGGCTGAGTTCTCGAGCCACCGGCGCCTCCGGCCGCTAGCGGCCTGAAGGCGCGCAGCGGAGTGCCGAGAACTCCTGGAGCCGGCCGATCAGGTGGCCGCCCTGCCCCCATCGGATATCCATGACCTTCCAGTCGCGGTCCTGCCGCTGCAGCAGGACCCGGTCGGTCCAGCGATAGTCGCCCACTGCCATGTCGACGCGGATCCAGGTCGCGTCACCCCTCGATTCGGGCATTCCCACCGCTACCGTGTCCGGTCGATCCGGCGCCAGCAGATACGGACTCTGGTCGAGCATGTGCGGTTTCTCATCGTGCGCGGCCAGCGCGGTACAGGCCCGCTCGTAAGCATGCTGCGCATCGACCGCTGAGCGCAGTGCATCGCCCAGCAGCGAAGAAATGGCCGTTTCGTTCGACGTCGGCGCCTGGATGGCGTCGTAGAGACGGGTGACCACGTCACGTGGATCGCTGGCGGCGGTCGCCAAAGGCGCGACGATGAGCAGCACGAAAAGGGCTGTTGGTCGAGACATGCGGCACCGGATCGGGGGGGGCTGGTTCCGTTGAAGCATGCCGCTTCCCTGGCTTGCCGGGAAGCTTGAGATGCGCCACTGAAGATCGCAGATGGCCACTCGCGGCGGCCAGGTACAGCGAGTCGAGCATGGTTCGACTCTACAGGTCAGGAACGCCAGGCATGGCCCGGCATTCCCTGTTCCAACCGCGTCACCGTGCCGGCAGGTACTGCTGCGGATCGACCGGCTTGCCGTTGTAGCGAATCTCGAAGTGGACCATGTCGCGGTTCGCACCGGTGCGGCCCATTTCGGCGATCTGCTCGCCAGCCTTCACGCTCTGCCCTTCATTCACCAGGCGCTTGCGGTTGTGACCATAGGCGGACAGCCACTGGTCGCTGTGCTTGATGATGATCAGTTCGCCGTAGCCGACCAGGCCGGCACCGGAGTACACCACCACACCGTTGGCGGTTGCCTTGACCGGCTGGCCGCTGGTGCCGGCGATGTCCACGCCCTGCTTGGTCGCGTCACCGGCCACGTAGCGGCCGACGATCGCGCCATCGGCTGGCCAGCGCCAGGCGATGTTGCTCTTCACCGGCCCGACCGGCGCCGGGGCCGGCGCGGTGCTGCCGCCACTGCTGCCAGCCGAACGCGGCGGGGTGACCACCGTGGTCGGCGCACGGCCGCTGGTGGCCCCCTGCGGATACAGGCGGATCACCTGGCCGGGGTAGATGGTCGACGGGTTGTCCAGACGATTCCAGGCAATCAGGTCGGCCGGGGTGATGTCATGGATGCGGGCCAGCGCATAGATGGTGTCGCCCTTGCGCACCACCACGGTCTGCCCAGGCTTGGGTACCGAGGTCTTCGGCGTGGTCACGCCACCAGCGTTGCCGCCGCCCGGGCGGACCACGGTGGCGGTACCGCAGGCGGCCAGTGTGGAAACCAGCAACGCCAGCGCGCCGATGCGCACTCCCTTGCTCAGACGATCAGGATTCATGCGAACTTCGACCTCCATACAAGCCAGGCGATCAGCACCACCACCAGCACGGTGGCGATCCAGCCCAGCGGTTCAATCCAGCGACGCAGCGCCGCTTCGGCACGCGCACCACCGATACGGATGACCGCGGCCAGCACGAACACGCGCTTGCCACGACCGATCAACATGCTCAACAGGTACTGCGGCATCGGTACGCCGACGATACCCGATGCCCACGTGAAGACCTTCATCGGGATCGGCATGAAGCCGCCCAGCACCAGGAAGGTGAACACCGCCCACGGTGATTCGGCCATCTTCGCCTGCACGGTGGTGATGCCCTGCTCGATCGCTGGAAGCATGCCCAGCGCCTCGAACACTGGCTTGATCGCCTCGAAAGCGTAATGACCCAGCGCGTAACCCACCAGCGCGCCGACCATCGAGCCCGCCAGGCTGAGGGTGGCGAACCACCAGCCACGCTTGGGCTGGGCCACGCACATCGGTGCCAGCATCACTTCCGGCATCACCGGGAAGATGATCGCTTCAAAGAAACTCAATACCGTCAGATAGGTCGGCGCGCGTTCGTGCGCCGCCCACTTCATCGCCCGCTCGTACAGCGGCCCGAAAATCTTCATGCAACCCTGCTCCGTGGATTAGTCGAGCATGCCAGACAGCAGCGGCACGAACGTGACCGGCGCCAGCACGCGTTGTTCGATGCTGCCATCGGGCTTGCGGTCCAGCTGCACCAGCGACTGTCCGCCCGGGCCACCCACCGGCGCCACCAGGCGCCCCCCTTCAGCCAGCTGCCCGACCAGTTCATCGACCAGTGCAGGCGCCGCGGCGGTGACCACGATGGCATCGAACGGACCGTGCTCGGCCCATCCGGCGCGACCGTCGTCATGCTTGGTGCGGATGTTCATGCCCAGTGCGCGGAAGCGCTTGCGTGCCTGCCGCAACAGGTCACCGATTCGCTCCACGGTGTAGACCTCCAGGCCCAGCGCGCCCAGGATGGCGGCCTGGTAGCCCGAGCCGGTGCCAACTTCCAGCACGCGCTTCGGCGCGACCTGGAGCACTGCCTCGGTCATCCGGGCGACCACCCAGGGCTGCGAGATGGTCTGGCCATGGCCGATCGGCAGCGCGGTGTCCTCATAGGCACGCGAGGCCAGTGCTTCATCGATGAACAGGTGGCGCGGCACTACCCGGATTGCGTTCAAGGTGGACTCGTCGACGATGCCAGCTTCGCGCAGGCGATCGACCAGACGGTCACGCACGCGCTGCGAGGTCATGCCGATGCCGACAGCTTCCGGCTGCAGTCGCAGGCGTGGACTCATGCCGGCCGGTCCAGCGCGGCGCTGAGGCCACCCACCCAGCTGGCCACTTTCTCCAGCGCCTGGTAGCGGGTCAGGTCCACCTGGATCGGGGTGATCGAGATGTGGCCGGTACGCACCGCGTGGAAGTCGGTGCCCGGGCCGGAGTCCTGCTCGCGCCCGGCCGGGCCGATCCAGTACACCTCGTTGCCGCGCGGATCCTTCTGCGCAATGCAGCCTTCGGCACGATGGCGGTTGCCGAGGCGGGTGACCTCGAAGCCCTTGACCTCGCTCCACGGCAGATCCGGCACGTTGACGTTGAGGATGGTGTCGGCCGGTAGCGGATCGGCCTTGAGCCGGGCGACGATCTCCACTGCGGCACGCGCGGCGGTGTCGAAGTGCTTCGGATCGTGGTTGCGGGTGACCAGCGAGACCGCCACCGCCGGCAGGCCGAGGAAGCGGCCTTCCATCGCCGCCGAGACGGTGCCGGAATAGATCACGTCGTCGCCGAGGTTGGCGGCGTTGTTGATGCCTGACACGACGATGTCCGGCTCGAATTCAAGCAGGCCGGTCAGCGCCAGATGCACGCAGTCGGTCGGCGTGCCCGCCACCGAGACGGTGTAATGGTCGATGCGCTTGAGCCGGATCGGCAGGTCCAGGGTCAGCGAGTTGCTGGCACCGGAGCGATCGCGGTCAGGCGCGACCACCGTGACTTCGTGTCCGGCCTCGCGCAGGACCGAAGCAAGCATCCGGATGCCTGCGGCGTCGACACCATCGTCATTACTGACCAGGATTCGCATCTTCGATTTAACCGCTTGATTTTCCAAGAATTCGATTCCGTCACCGTGCAGTGTGGGCGGGACCGTCGTACTCCCCTGCGGAAGCCGTCGACCCTGCAAGGGCATCGTCTATTGTGCCGCATGCGAGCCGCCGGTCCTACCCTGCCGGCGGTCACGACCGACATCGAGCCGTCATAGGCAGACCCGCGCCGGCGGTTTACCCTGTGCACATGTCGCACCCTGAAGACGAAGATCCGGCCGCGCTGTTCCGTGCGGCCATCGGTGAAGTGACGCCGCTGCGCAAGGATGCCGAACCGGCGCCTGCTGCGCCCCGGCCGAAGCCGCGCGCACGCATGGCCGAACGCGACGACGCCGAAGCCGCGGGCGAGTTCGCCCGGCTGCTGCGCGACAGTACGCCGCTGGAAGCGGGCGACGTGGCCAGCTACCGCCGCGACAACCTGCCACCGCGCCTGTTCCAGCGTCTCAAGCGCGGCCAGTATTCGGTGCAGGATGAGCTGGACCTGCACGGCGCCACCGCCGCGCAGGCGGAAACCCTGCTGCGCCAGTTCCTGCTGGAAGCGCATGCACACGAGTATGGCTGCGTGCGCATCATCCACGGCAAGGGCCTGCAATCCGATGGCGGTGCACCGGTGCTGAAGAACCTGGTCGATCGTCTGCTGCGGCTGCGCAACGACGTGCTGGCGTTTCATTCGGCGCCGGCCGGGCAAGGCGGCACCGGCGCGGTGCTGGTGCTGCTGGCACGGCGTTGAGAAACAGGGACGGAGGGAATCAAGTCGTTTGTGCCACAAACGACTTGATTCCCTCCGTCCCCTTTTTCTATCAGGCCTGCGCGGCGTCTTCGACGGGGCCGAGTTCGTGCAGCACGGCGGTGGCGTAGCTGCCCGGCGGCAACGCGAACGAGAGTTCCAGTACATCACTGGCCAGCCACTGATGCTGCAGCAATGCCGGGCGCAGGCGCAGCGCGCGGCGCTCCTGCTTCAGCCGTGCGTCTTCCAGGCCAGCGCGCAGCGCCTTCGAGTCCTCGTCGTCCAGCGCGGCCAGCTCCAGCTCACGTGCAGCGTCGGCGCTGCGCAGCTCGCCTTCGCCCCACAGCGGCGCGCTGGGATGGATGTCGAAACGCGCCAGGCGCTCGGCCAGCACGTCGGTGTAGGGTTCGGGGCCGAACACGCTGCGGCTGCCATCGAGCATCCACACTTCACCGTCCAGCGGTTGATCCCAGTTGCCCTGCTCCACGCGCGCGGCGAGCACACGATTGAACAGCGCCGAGCGGGCGGCTGACAGCAGCAGCGAACGCTGGTCCTTGCGCATGCGGCGGCCACCGAACATCGCCAATGCCGCCGGCACGTTGCCGCCGTCGCGGCCGAAGCGCTGCTCGCCAAACCAGTTCGGCAAGCCGCGCCCGGCGATCTGCTGCAGGCGCTCGCTGATCGCCGCAGCATCGCCCTGCACCTCGCGCAGCACCAGCCTGAAGCGGTTGCCGGCCAGTGCACCACGCTGCAGCTTGCGGTTGTGCCAGGTCGCTTCGAGCACTTCGATCTCGTCACTGGCCAGCTCGGCCAGGTCCGGCGCGATGCGCTTGGGCAGGTGCACGCTGAAACGCTGGGTGGTGACCGCATGGCGATCCTTCATGCCTGCGTAGCTCACCGCCATTTCCGGCAGGCCCGCCCACTTGGCCAGCAGCTTGGCCACATGCACGGTGTTGGCGCCGCGCTTGCGGATGTGCAGCAGCAGGTGCTCGCCTTCACCGGTGGCCTCGAACGCCGGCAGTTCATCCACCTGGAAATCGTCCGGCGTGGTGCGGATGCGCGCCGTCAACAGCGGCGCACCAAACGCCAACGGCAGCGGGATCATGCCGCCACCAGCAACACGACCGCCTGCGCGGCGATGCCTTCACTGCGGCCGGTGAAGCCCAGCTTCTCCGAGGTGGTGGCCTTGACGCTGACCGCGTCCAGCGGCAGCTGCAGCAACCCACCAATGCGCTCACGCATGGCCAGCGCATGCGGGCCAACCTTCGGCCGCTCGCAGATCACGGTGATGTCGGTGTTGCCAACGCGCCAGCCACGCTCGCGCAGCAGGCTGTCGCAATGGCGCACGAAATCGCTGCTGTCGGCGCCCTTCCAGCGATCATCGCTCGGCGGGAAATGCTGGCCGATGTCGCCCAGTGCCAACGCACCGAGCATCGCATCGCACAAGGCGTGCAGGATCACGTCACCGTCGCTGTGCGCCAGCACGCCGCAGCTGTGCGGCACGTTCACCCCGCCGAGCATGATGTGATCGCCTTCACCGAAGGCATGGACGTCGTAACCCTGGCCGATACGGACGGGCGGGAACGGTGCGGTGCTCATGGATGCAGCCCTTGCAGCAGGGCCGCGCAGGCAGTCAGCCGGCGCGGCGGGAAAGTACGAATTCGAACCGGTCCAGATCGGCCGGGGTGGTGACCTTGAAGTTGTCCTCGCTGCCTTCCACCAGCAGCGGGCGCTGGCCCTGGCGCTCCATGGCCATGGCCTCGTCGGTGACTTCGACACCGGCAGCGGCGGCGTCAGACAGCGCGCGGCTGAGCTGGTGGCGGCGGAACAGCTGTGGTGTCAGCGCACGCCACAGCCGCTCGCGCGGTTCGGTGCCATCGATGCCACCGTCGTCGCCCGCACGCTTGAGGGTGTCGCGCACCGGTGCGGCCAGGATCGCCCCGACCGGATCGGCACGCCCGACTTCAAGCAGGCGGCCAAGATCAGCCAGCGACAGGTTGGGTCGCGCGGCGTCGTGGACCAGCACGAATTCGTCGGCGCGCACCGAGTCCGGCAGTGCCTGCAGCCCGGCCAGCACCGAGGCGGCACGGGTCGCGCCACCGATGCAGGTCAGTACCGGTTTGCCGGCCCATTCGCTCCAGCCCGGCCAGTCGCCATCGTCCTGGCCGATCACCACCATTGCGCCGGCCACGGCCGGATGCGCCAGCAGCGCGTCCAGGGTATGGGCGAGCAGGATCTGCCCGCCCGCCTGCAGGTACTGCTTGGGCAGCGGCGCACCAAAGCGGGCGCCACGGCCGGCAGCCGGAACCACCACCCAGATCGCCGCGCTCATGGCACGTCCGCCGGGTGATCGCCGGCCTGGACAGTGACGCCTGCAGCGGGCTGCGCCGGACGGACCGGCGCATCCTCGACCACGCGGTAGAACTTCTCGCCGGGCTTGATCATGCCCAGCTCGCTGCGCGCGCGTTCCTCGATGGCGGACTGGCCTTCCTTGAGGTCCTTCACTTCGGCGGCCAGCGCGTCGTTGCGCTGCTGCAGGCCCTCATTGTCCCGTTCCTGGTTGGCGACCTGGGCTTCGAGCATCATCACTTCACCCGAATTGCCCGGACCGAACCAGAAGCGGTACTGCAGCCAGCCCAGCAACAGGGCCAGCACCAGCAGCATCCAGCGCCAGTCGCGCATCGGCTCAGCGCTTCAGCGAAACGAACGCGTCACGACCGGCGTAACGCGCGCCGGCGCCGAGGGCTTCCTCGATGCGCAGCAGCTGGTTGTACTTGGCCACGCGATCGCTGCGGCACAGCGAGCCGGTCTTGATCTGGGTGGCGGTAGTGGCCACCGCGATATCGGCGATGGTGGTGTCTTCGGTTTCGCCCGAGCGGTGGGAGACCACGGCGGCATAGCCGGCGCGGTCGGCCATGGCGATCGCTTCCAGGGTTTCGCTGAGCGTGCCGATCTGGTTGACCTTGATCAGGATCGCGTTGGCGGTGCCCGAGTCGATGCCTTCCTGGAAGATCTTCGGGTTGGTCACGAACAGGTCGTCACCGACCAGCTGCACCTTCTTGCCGATGCGGTCCGTCAGCAGCCTCCAGCCGGCCCAGTCGTTCTCGGCCAGGCCGTCTTCGATCGTGATGATCGGGTACTGCGCGGCCCAGTCGGCGAGGAAGTCGACGAACTGCTCGGAGGTCAGGCGCTTGTTCTCACCGACCAGGTTGTACTTGCCGTTCTCGAAGAACTCACTGGAGGCCACGTCCAGGCCCAGCAGCACGTCTTCACCGGCGGTGTAGCCAGCCTTGCCGATCGCTTCGAGGATGGTGTCCAGCGCTTCGACGTTGCTGCGGAAGTCCGGCGCGAAGCCGCCTTCGTCGCCCACCGCCGTGCTCAGGCCGTGGCCCTTCAGCACCGACTTCAGCGAATGGAAGATTTCGGTACCAGCGCGCAATGCTTCGGAGAACGAGGTGAAGCCCACCGGCAGCACCATGAACTCCTGGAAGTCGACGTTGTTGTCGGCATGCGCGCCGCCGTTGATGATGTTCATCATCGGCACCGGCAGCGACGGCGCCACGCCTGTCCGGGCGGCCAGGTACTGCCACAGCGCCTGCTTGCTGGATGCGGCGGCGGCGTGCGCGGCGGCCATCGAAACACCCAGCAGCGCGTTGGCACCCAGCCGCCCCTTGTTCTCGGTGCCGTCCAGATCGATCAGGCGACGGTCGAGGCCGGCCTGGTCGGTGGCTTCGAAGCCCTTCAGCGCGGCGGCAATCGTGGTGTTGACGTTATCCACGGCCTTGCGCACGCCCTTGCCCAGGTAACGGGTCTTGTCGCCGTCACGCAGCTCGACCGCTTCCTTGGTACCGGTCGAGGCGCCGGAGGGAACCGCGGCGCGACCGAACGAACCGTCCTCCAGGATGACTTCGGCTTCCAGCGTGGGATTGCCACGGCTGTCGAGGATTTCACGGGCGTGGATGCTGCGGATCGTACTCATGGTCGGGCCGGTTACCTGTCTGGAGAGGGGGCGACAAAACGAATGCCGCGTGATTATCCCCGGCTGCCCGCCACTTGCCAAATGGCGCAGGCGCCGTCAGGCCAGAGTGGCCCCGATCACCATCAGGATCAACGACACCAGTACCACCAGCAGGCCACCGGCAATGGCGGCCAATACGCCGCCGCGGCGGCAACGCCAAGCCATCACCATCGCCACCAGGCTGCCAACAAAGGACAGCACGAGCATGGTCAGTGCAGCCAGGATCCAGTACTGCATGGCCTGCATGCCATGGCTGCCATCCCCGGGCGAACCGAAACTGGCGGCGAAGGCGAATACAGCTGCCACCAGGCCGGCCCAGGCAAGAACAGCCAGCGCCAGCGCGATCAAGCCCCAGGGCCGATCACGGGTTGCCAGGGTCGCATTCATCAGAACAGCCCGTAGAACAGGGCACCAAGCCACAGCGACAGCAGGACGATCGCCAACCCGGCGGCCACCTTGCCACGGTTCAGGCGCCAGGCCAGTACGGCGGCAGCGACGCACCCCACGGCGCCGACCAGCTCTGCCACCAGCAGCGCAATGAAGTACGCCCGAAGATCGGGCGCGCTGCTGCCATCACCCGGTGGCCGCACCGATGCAGCACCGATCAGCACCAGGCAGAACATGCCCACGGTGAACACCACGGACAGCCCCAGCGCGAGCAGACCCCACGGCCACTGTCTCCAGTGCCGGCGGTGACGCTGGGTTTCCAGCGCCACCCACGGGTCACGACTCACGCGAAGCGCGAGAAACCGTGCTTCTTGGTCACCGCGTCGAGTTCCATCAGGGTCTCGAGCAGGGCCTCCATCTGGTCCAGCGGCCACGCGTTGGGACCATCGGACAGCGCCTTGGACGGGTCCGGATGAGTCTCGGCGAACAGGCCGGAGATGCCCACCGCCACGGCGGCACGGGCCAGCACCGGCACGTGCTCACGCTGGCCACCGGAACTGGTGCCCTGCCCGCCCGGCAGCTGCACCGAATGGGTAGCGTCGAACACCACCGGGCAACCGGTCTCGCGCATCACCGCCAGCGAACGCATGTCGCTGACCAGGTTGTTGTAGCCGAAGCTGGCACCGCGCTCGCAGACCATGATCTGCTCGTTGCCGGTGGCCTTGGCCTTCTCCACGACCGGCTTCATGTCCCACGGCGCCAGGAACTGGCCCTTCTTGATGTTGACCGGCTTGCCGGCCGAGCACACCTTGCGGATGAAGTCGGTCTGGCGGACCAGGAACGCCGGGGTCTGCAGCACGTCCACCACCGAGGCCACTTCGTCCATCGGGGTGTATTCGTGGACGTCGGTCAGCACCGGCACGCCGATCTGCTTCCTGACCTCGGCCAGGACCTTCAGGCCCTCTTCCATGCCCGGGCCACGGAACGCGGTGCCCGAAGTACGGTTGGCCTTGTCGAAGCTGGACTTGAAGATGAAGTTGACGCCGAGCTTGTCGGTGATCTCCTTCAACTTGCCGGCGGTATCGAGCTGCAGCTGCATCGACTCGATCACGCAGGGGCCGGCGATCAGGAACAGGGGCTGGTCCAGCCCGACCTCGAATCCACACAGTTTCATGGCGTTTCCTTGTTGTCCGCAGCACCGGCCGGGCCGGTGCGCTGGGGGTTGAAGCATGCAGGATGGGGGCCGAAGCCCCCATTCACAAGTCAGGCGCGCGCTTCGGAAAGCAGCTTGCCGCCGGCCTTGCGCTCGCGCGCGGCACGGATGAAACCGATGAACAGCGGATGGCCGTCACGCGGCGTGGACAGGAATTCCGGGTGCGCCTGGCAGGCCAGGAACCACGGGTGGGCGTCGCGCGGCAGCTCGACCACTTCCACCAGGGTGTCGTCCATCGACTTGCCGGCGATCACCAGGCCCGCATCTTCCAGCTGGGTGCGGTAGCGGTTGTTGAACTCGTAACGGTGGCGATGGCGCTCGGCGACCACGTCCTTGCCGTACAGCTCGCGGGCCAGCGTGCCCGGCTTCAGGCGCTGCTCCTGCAGGCCCAGGCGCATCGTGCCGCCGAGGTCGCTCTTGTCGTCGCGCTTCTCGACATCGCCGGTGGCGGTGCGCCATTCGGTGATCAGGCCGATCACTGGGTTCGGCGACTGGCGATCGTTCTCGGTGCTGTTGGCACCTTCCAGCCCAACCACGTTGCGCGCGTAATCGACCACCGCCGCCTGCATGCCGTAGCAGATGCCAAAGTACGGCACCTGCTGCTCGCGGGCGAACTTCGAGGTCAGCACCTTGCCTTCGAAACCACGGTCACCGAAGCCACCCGGCACCAGGATGCCGTCGACATCGGCCAGTGCGGCCATGTCGGTGCCTTCCAGGTCCTGTGCTTCCAGCCACTTCAGGTTGACCTTGGTGCGCTGGCGCAGGCCGCCGTGCTTCAGTGCTTCGCCGACCGACTTGTAGGCGTCCTGGTGATCGACGTACTTGCCGACCACGGCGATGGTCACTTCGTCCAGCGGGTGCAGGGTCGCATCGACCGCGTCTTCCCACATCGACAGATCGACCGGACCGGCCTTGTCGGCCAGCTTCAGCTGGTTCACCACGATTTCGTCCAGGCCCTGTGCATGCAGGCCGGACGGGATGCGGTACAGCACGTCCACGTCCGGCACGCTGATCACCGCACGCTCGGAAACGTTGGTGAACTGGGCGATCTTGCGGCGCTCCGAATCCGGCACCGCCTGCTCGGAGCGGCACAGCAGCACGTCCGGCTGGATGCCGATCGAACGCAGCTCCTTCACCGAGTGCTGGGTCGGCTTGGTCTTCAGCTCACCGGCGGCGCCGATGTACGGCACCAGAGTGAGGTGCATGAACAGCGCTTTCTCCGGGCCACGCTCGGTGCGCACCTGGCGGATCGCTTCCAGGAACGGCAGCGACTCGATGTCGCCAACGGTGCCGCCGATCTCGACCAGTGCCACGTCGTAGCCTTCGGTGGCTTCGTCGATGCAGCGACGGATCTCGTCGGTGATGTGCGGAATGACCTGCACGGTCGCGCCCAGGTAGTCGCCGCGGCGCTCCTTGCGGATCACGTTCTCGTAGATGCGGCCGGTGGTGACCGAGTTCTTGCGGCTGAGGCGGGTCCGCACGAAGCGCTCGTAGTGGCCCAGGTCGAGGTCGGTCTCCGCGCCGTCGTCGGTGACATACACCTCACCGTGCTGGAACGGGCTCATGGTGCCCGGGTCGACGTTGATGTACGGGTCGAGCTTCATCATCGTGACCTTCAGGCCACGGGCTTCGAGAATGGCGGCCAGCGACGCGGCGGCAATGCCTTTGCCGAGCGAGGACACCACGCCGCCGGTTACGAATATCAAGGGAGTCATGGCTGCAAGCATCCTGTCTGGAAATGGAAAACGGCAGCACCACGCGCACCCGGAGGGCGGGCATGGTGCTCAGAGGGGGTTTTCCGGTTCGCTGTAGCAGCGAGGGAGGTGCGGATCCGTGCGGCAGCGGGGGCCGGACGGGAACCATCGTGCGAGGTCGGGGCGGCCGTGCCGGTCAAATCGACCGTCACCTGCGACCCGCATTGCTGGCGACCACGCATGGTCGTGCCAGCCCATTCGCAAAGGGTGGACACGCACTTACTCCCGGAAAGCCATAGTTTACAGATTGATGGGCGCCAACCCAAGGGGCAGTTGCGGCCGTCACTCAAAAGAAACGCCCCGCTGGGCGGGGCGTCGGGGGGCGAATCCCTTGCGGCAAGGGATTCGGAGGGCGGAAGAATTACTTCTTCTTCCGCGCCTCTTCTTCCTCTTCCTGCTGCGGGGCCGGCTGGCCCTGCGCTTTCATTTCGGCATTGGCCTGGGCGCGGCGCTTGGCCTTGGCATCGGCTTCGGCCTGCGCCTTGTCGGCCTGGCCACCCTGCTGCGGGGCCGGCTGGCCGGCGTTCTGCGCCACCACCAGCGGCACTGCAACGGCGGCAGCGGCCAGGATCGCAATGGTCAGCAACTTCTTCATGAGGTCCTCCTCGCGGTATGGCTTGGACGTTCAGACCCAACGGGGCCGCCGGCGTTCAGATTCCAGCGGCTGCCATTTTACCCCCTCCCCGCCGCCGAGGCTGAACCGCAGGCGTGCAAATTCCCGTGCCAGACCCCACACTTGCCCGTCGCTCCAAGCTTTCGAAGACAGATGAACGCCCGCTATAACGCCGCCGATATTGAAGTCCTGTCCGGCCTTGACCCGGTCAAGCGCCGTCCCGGCATGTATACCGACACCGCGCGCCCGAACCACCTGGCGCAGGAAGTGATCGACAACTCGGTGGACGAAGCCCTCGCCGGCCACGCCCGTTCGATCGAGATCACCCTGTACAAGGACGGCAGCGTGGAGGTCAGCGATGACGGCCGCGGCATGCCAGTGGACATCCATCCGGAGGAGAAGATCCCGGGTGTCGAGCTGATCCTCACCCGCCTGCACGCAGGCGGCAAGTTCAGCAACAACAACTACACCTTCTCCGGCGGCCTGCACGGCGTCGGCGTCAGCGTGGTCAATGCGCTGTCGACCCTGGTGGAGGTGCACATCAAGCGCGACGGTGCCGAACACCGCATCACCTTCCGCAACGGCGACCGTGCCACGCCGCTGGAAGTGGTCGGCAGCGTCGGCAAGAAGAACACCGGTACCCGCGTGCGCTTCTGGCCGGACCCGAAGTACTTCGATACGCCGAAGTTCGCGGTGCGCGCGCTCAAGCACCTGCTGCGCGCCAAGGCCGTGCTGTGCCCGGGCCTGACTGTGAAGCTGACCGATGAAGCCACCGGTGAAGTCGATACCTGGTACTACGAAGACGGCCTGCGCGATTACCTGAAGCTGGAGCTGGGTGATCGCGAGATGCTGCCGGCCGAGCTGTTCGTCGGCAGCCTGAAGAAGGACACCGAGGTAGTTGACTGGGCCGTGGCCTGGCTGCCGGAAGGCGAGCTGGTGCAGGAAAGCTACGTCAACCTGATTCCCACCGCGCAGCACGGCACCCATGTCAACGGCCTGCGCACCGGCCTGACCGAAGCGCTGCGCGAGTTCTGCGACTTCCGCAACCTGCTGCCGCGTGGCGTCAAGCTGGCCCCGGAAGACGTGTGGGACCGCGTGTCGTTCGTGCTGTCGCTGAAGATGACCGACCCACAGTTCAGCGGCCAGACGAAGGAGCGCCTGTCCTCGCGCCAGGCCGCCGGTTTCGTCGAAGGTGCCGCCCATGATGCGTTCAGCCTGCTGCTGAACCAGAACGTGGAACTGGGCGAGAAGATCGCGCAGATCGCCATCGAGCGTGCCAGCGCGCGCCTGAAGACCGAGAAGCTGGTCGTCCGCAAGAAGATCACCCAGGGCCCGGCCCTGCCCGGCAAGTTGGCAGACTGCATCAGCCAGGACCTGTCGCGCACCGAGCTGTTCCTGGTGGAAGGTGACTCGGCAGGCGGCAGCGCCAAGCAGGCTCGCGACAAGGATTTCCAGGCGATCATGCCGCTGCGTGGCAAGATCCTGAACACCTGGGAAGTCTCGTCCAACAGCGTGCTGGCCTCGGAGGAAGTACACAACCTGGCCATCGCCATCGGCTGCGACCCCGGCAAGGACGACATCAGCGGCCTGCGCTACGGCAAGGTGATCATCCTGGCCGACGCGGACTCCGACGGCCTGCACATCGCAACGCTGCTGACCGCGCTGTTCCTGAAGCACTTCCCGGCGCTGGTCGATGCCGGCCACGTGTTCGTGGCGATGCCGCCGCTGTTCCGCATCGACGTAGGCAAGCAGGTGTTCTATGCCCTGGACGAAGAAGAAAAGCGCTCGATGCTGGACAAGATCGAACGCGAGAAGATCAAGGGCGCCATCAACGTCACCCGCTTCAAGGGCCTGGGCGAAATGAATCCGCCGCAGCTGCGCGAGTCGACCATCCACCCGGATACGCGCCGCCTGGTACAGCTGACCGTGGACGATGGCGAGCAGACCCGCTCGCTGATGGACATGCTGCTGGCCAAGAAGCGCGCGTCCGACCGCAAGGGCTGGCTGGAGTCGAAGGGCGACCTGGCTTCGCTGGAAGTCTGATCCAGCCCCATCATCCGGTAGTGGGGGGGGGGGGGGGGGGGCCGCCGCGCGCCGGGCGGGCGCGGGGCGGCGGCCGCCCCCCCGCCCGCCCCCCCCCCGTAGGCGCCCAGGCCACTTGTCTCCCGCCCCCCACCCCCCCCCCCCCCCATGCTCCGCGAAGCCCGCGGCCGCCACCTAAAAACACCCACTCAAGAGTGTTTTGTGATACTCCGTGCGAG
>NZ_JBAWUK010000011.1:52627-106480 GCF_037079935.1 Stenotrophomonas maltophilia group sp. Smal12
GGATTTGGGCCACCACACCCGGTGGTTTAATAAATTTTTGCACGAAAACACGCCCGGAGCCGACCAATGGGGCTGGTTGTGGGCGATGGCCACGGTGTAGTGGTTGAATGTAACACCCCCCCCAAACGGGCTGACCGCCCCCCCGCGCCCCCCCCGCCCCCGCCCCCGGGAAGCCCGCCCCCCCCCCCCCCCCCCCCCCCCCCACTACCGGTTCATGCGCCCTTGGCATTACGCCGCCATCGGCAAACCCGGCGGCGCCATAATGCGCGTCCATCCGTGCGGACCACCGTATTGGCCAGCCACTCGTTGCTGTTCCCCGACCTGCCGCTGCACAGCGCACGGCTGGTCCTGAGCCCGATCCGCCGTGACGACGCCGCCGCGCTGTTTACGCTGCAGTCCAATCCCGATGTGATGCGCTGGTGGAATCATCCGGCCTGGACGCGACAGGCCGAGGCGCGCGAGCAGATCGACGATGATCTCGCAGCCCATGCCATCGGTACCCAGCTGAAGCTGGCCGTGCGCGAATCGCTGGAAGGTCCACTGCTGGGCATCTGCGTGGTGTTTGCAGTGGACCGCACTGCAGCCCGCGCCGAGATCGGCTACCTGCTGGCACCGGATTGCCAGGGCCAAGGCTACATGCACGAGGCCCTGCAGCAGGTACTGGCCTACCTGTTCGGCACCCTCCACCTGCACCGCGTGGAAGCCGAGATCGACCCGCGCAACGCACCCTCCGCGCACGTGCTCGAACGCCTGGGCTTCCGCCGCGAGGGAGTGCTGCGCCAGCGCTGGCGCATCCAGGGCGAGCTTTCGGACTCGGCCGTCTATGGCTTGCTGGCCAACGACGAAGCGGCAGCCGCCCTGCCCGTTTGATCCAATCTGGCCACAAGCCGCTGCAGAACGTGGCCATGCCTTTGGACACATACGGCACGGCACTCCACCGGCCTAGCATCGGAACCCCCTTCCGCTGCCGATCCGGTGCCATGAAGTCCCTGTTGCACACTGCCGCGCTCTGCGTCGGCCTGCTCATCGCCCCAGCCAGCGTGCTGGCCGCGCCTGATGCCGACGCCAAGCCCGATCCGAAAGACGACAAGACCGAGGCACCTGCGTTGCCCGCAGACGCCTCGGCCCGCCAGAGCATGCGCCTGGCCGGCCGCACCCTGGACTACACCGCCACCGTCGGCACCCTGCCGGTACGCGATGCCAAGGGCAAGGTGATCGCCGACGTGGTGTTCACCGCCTACACGATGCCGGGCAAGGACCGGCCGGTGACCTTCGCGCTCAATGGCGGCCCCGGGGCATCGTCGGTCTACCTCAACATGGGCGCGATCGGGCCCAAGGTGGTGACCTTCGGCTCCGAGGGTGACAGCGCGTCGGCGCCGGCCACGCTGCACGACAACCCCGGCACCTGGCTGGACTTCACCGATCTGGTGTTCATCGATCCGGTCGGCACCGGCTTCAGCCGCGCGCGCATCGGCGACGATGAAGCGAAGAAGGCGCTGTACAACCCCAGCGCCGACATCGAATACCTGTCACGCTCGATCTACGACTGGCTGCTGCGCAACCAGCGCATGGCGTCGCGCAAGTACCTGACCGGCGAGAGCTACGGCGGCTACCGCGGCCCACGCATCACCCACTACCTGCAGACCCGGCTGGGAGTTGCGATGAACGGCCTGGTACTGGTCTCGCCGTACCTGAGCCCGACCCTGGAAGACAACGCCGATGTCTCGCCGATGGCGTGGATGCAGACCCTGCCGTCGATCGCCGCCGCGCACCTGGAGCGCCAGGGCAAGCTGACCGATGCAGCGATGCGCGACGTGGTGGAGTACACCCGTGGCGACTACGCCACCGCGTTGATGAAGGGCCGCAGCGATCCGCAGGCGACCGAGGCGATGCTGCGCCGGGTGACCGAACTGACCGGGCTGGACCCGCAGTTCGTGCGCCGTGCTGGTGGTCGGCTGGAAACCCAGGCCTACCTGCGCGAAGTATTCCGCGACAAGGGCACGCTGGGCAGCCGCTACGACTCCAATGTGACCGCGTTCGATCCATTCCCGAATGACCCGGAGCAGCGCGCCAATGATCCGCTGCTGGACAGCATCATCGCGCCGACCACCACGGCGATGGTCGACTTCGTGACGCGCGTGGTCGGCTGGAAGGTGGATGCGCGGTACCAGGCGCTGAACTACGACGTGAACCGGCTGTGGGACCGCAATGGCGAACTGCGCGATGGCGCGGTGACCCAGCTGCGCCAGGCCGTGGCGATCGACCCGCACCTGCAGGTGCTGATCGTGCATGGCTGGAACGACCTGTCGTGCCCGTTCATGGGTTCGATCCTGACCGTGGACCAGATGCCGACGATGGGCAGCAATCCGGACCGGGTGCAGGTGCGCAGTTATCCGGGCGGGCACATGTTCTACAGCCGGGCGGACAGCCAGGCGGCGTTCCGCAGGGATGTGCAGGCGCTGTTCCAACGCAATTGAGGAGGGTCGGCCGGGCCTGCCGCTGGCCCGGCACCCGCCGGATCAACCGCAACGGCAACGTCAAAAGCAGAGTTTCCGTGGGTTGGTGGGCCGAGGTGGGCAGGCGGGGGACGGCAAAAACCGCTCCTGCGTGCCTCGTAGAGCGCCATCCATGGCGCTCTGCGCCCCCGCCTGCCCACCCCGGCCCGCCTTCGACAGATTTCTGCGAGCCGTCGGTGGGTGCCGACCGTTGGTGGGTGCCGACCGTTGGTCGGCACGGGATCCGAACCTGATTCTGCTTTTGGTAGGTGTCGACCTTGGTCGACACGATGGGTGCAGAAATAATGTTCTTCCCATGAAAAAGCCCGCCGGAATCCGGCGGGCTTTTTCGTGTGCACCTTGGCGTGGCGATCAGGTCCAGCCAAACAGCTCGAACAGCTTCAGGATCAGGTACGCACAGCCGCCTGCCGCGGGAATGGTCAGGATCCAGGCCCAGACGATGCGCTCGATCACGCCGAACTTCAGCGAACGCGGGTTCTTGGCGAAGCCCACGCCCATGATCGCGGTGGAGATGCTGTGTGTGGTCGAGACCGGCATGCCGAAGTGGGCCGCCAGGGTCAGGATGGTGGCCGAGCTGGTCTCCGCGGCGAAGCCGTGGATCGGGTGCAACTTGACCATCTTGTGGCCCAGGGTCTTGATGATCTTCCAGCCGCCCGAAGCGGTACCGGCGGCCATCACCACCGCACAGGTCAGCACGATCCACATCGCGATGCCGTCACCGGCGTGGGCGTCCGGGTGCATGAAGGCCAGCCAGGACGGCAGGTCATCCAGTGCGCCGGTGGCCTCGGCACCAATCAGGGTCATCGCGATGATGCCCATGGTCTTCTGCGCGTCGTTGTGGCCGTGGGCGAAGCCCATGTAGGCCGCCGAGGCGATCTGCGCCTTGCCGAAGAAGGCATTGACGATGCGCGGACGGGCCAGGCGGCCGATGGCGCCACCGACCTTGGCCAGGCCGGCGATCAGCGCCCACAGCAGCACCATCACCACGATGCCGAGCAGGAAGCCGGCGATCGGCGAGGTGATCATCGGCACGAACACCTTCCACAGCAGGCCCTTGTTCTGCGCCCAGCTGCCCAGGCGCTCCGACCAGATCAGCGCGTCCCAGTTGTTGTGGGCCGCGGCCAGACCGGCACCGCAGAGGCCACCGATCAGGGCGTGCGAAGACGAGGACGGCAGGCCCTTCCACCAGGTGATCAGGTTCCAGATGATGCCGCCCAGCAGGGCGCACAGGATCACCTGCGGAGTAACCTCGACCACGTTGGTGTTGAGCAGGCCCGAGGCGATGGTCAGCGCCACCGCAGTGCCGGTCAGCGCACCGATGAGGTTCATGAAGGCGGCCAGCATCACCGCCCAGCCGGGCGAGAGCACCTTGGTCGCGACTACGGTGGCAATGGAGTTGGCAGTGTCGTGGAAGCCGTTGATGAACTCGAAGACGAGCGCGGCCAGGATCACCACCAGGACAAGGGTCAACATGCGGCGGCGTCCGTCAGCTGTTCTTCAACACGATCTGGTACGCCACCACGCCGGCCTCGCGGCAACGGTCGATGGCCTTTTCCAGGATCTCGAAGAATTCCTTCAGCAGGAACATCTGCAGGTTGTCCAGGCGACCGGAGTAGATGTCGCGGTACAGCTCGAGCATCAGGCGGTCGGCCTCGTTCTCCAGCGAGCGCAGCTTCTCGTTCAGCGCGGTCATCCGGTCCAGGTTCATGTGGCGCAGGTCGGCCACCATCTCCACCACCACGCCGGCGGCCTGTTCCAGCATCGCCGCGCGCGGCGCGAAGTCGATGTGCTCCAGGTGGGTCGTGGCCAGCGAATAGCGATCGGCGAACTTCTCGATCTGCTTCGGAATCTTGTACAGGGCCGAACCCAGCGCTTCGATGTCTTCGCGCTCGATCGGGGTCATGAAGCTGTCCACCAGCGCCTGGCTGATCTTGTCCGAGGCCGCGCGTTCGCGCAGGCGGGCCAGCTTGAAGGCGTCCAGCGCGGGCTGGCGATCGGCCTCGCGCAGCATGGAATGCAGCGCCTTGGCGGCATCGGAAGCCGCGACGGCAGCCTCATCAAGCAGGGTGTAGAACTGTTTGCCGGAACCGAAAATGGTCTGCAGAGAGAACATTGAGAAACCTGTCAGCCGTCGCGGGAAGGACGGCACCAGAGCGAATTATGACGGCTAGATGACCATCACGGGTATCCCCGCCCCCTTTCCGGGGCTTGGAACCCCGAACCTGAACAGGCGGTTGCCACCCTGCCACGCCCCTTTGCTAAGATGCCAGCGCGCCTTCGGGCGCACCTTATGGACGACGACCCTTATCCCCCTGCGCCGCGCCGGACCCCGTTCCTGAGCGCCTGCCGCCATCGCAAGCACCCGCCCTCCCTGCCACCAACCGGGGACGACGCCCGTGTTTGAAATGATCCTGATTGTCTTCGCGCTGGTTCTACTGAACGGCTTCTTCGCCATGTCCGAGATGTCGGTCATGACCTCGCGCAAGAGCCGCCTGAAGCAGATGGCCGCCACCTCCAAGCGCGCCGCCAAGGCGCTGGAGCTTTCGGAGAAGCCGGAGAGCTTCCTGTCCACGGTGCAGATCGGCATCACCGTGATCGGCGTACTGACCGGCTACCTCGGTGGTGATGCGATCGGCGACGCGATCGCCGGCTGGCTGCAGGGCCTGATGCCCGGCTTTGCGTACGCGCGCGAAGTAGGCACCGCCCTGGCGGTCTCGCTGATCACCTTCATCACGCTGATCTTCGGCGAACTGGTGCCCAAGCGTCTGGCCCTGACCCGCTCCGAGGCCATTGCCGGCCTGGTCGCGATGCCGATGAGCTGGCTGGCCAGGCTGGCCCTGCCCTTCGTCTGGCTCCTGTCCAAGACCACCCAGCTGGTACTGAAGGTGCTGGGCCTGGGCAAGGACGAGGCCGCGCAGGTGACTGAAGAAGAGATCCGGATGCTGGTGGCCGAGAGCCACGAAGCTGGCGTGATCGACGCCCACGAGCGCGACATGATGAACCGCGTCATGCGCCTGGGCGACCGCACCGCCGACAGCCTGATGACCCCGCGCAACCGCATTGCCTGGCTCGACACCCAGGCCGGGCTGGAGCGCAATCTGGACATCATGGCCGAGCACGAGTTCTCGCGGTACCCGGTGTACCGCGACAACGACATGGACGTGGTCGGCGTGCTGGAGCTGAAATCGCTGGCCACGCGCATGGCGCGCGGCGACAACGCGCTGTTCCAGACCCTGCGCGAACCGCTGTACGTCTCCGAATCGACCCACGCGATGAAGCTGCTGGAGATCTTCCGCGAGGAGCAGCAGTCGATGGCGCTGGTGGTGGACGAGTACGGCGAGATCCAGGGCCTGGTGACCATCAGCGACCTGATGGGCGCCGTGGTCGGCCGCCTGCAGGCGGTGGAGAATGCCGATGAAGACGCACTGGTGGTGACCCGCGAGGACGGCTCGCTGCTGGTCGACGGCTCGCTGCCGATCGAGGACCTGCGCGAGCTGATCGGAAGCAACGACCTGCCCGATGCCGAGGATGGCGGCTACTACACGCTGGCCGGCATGTGCATCCATTACTTCGGCCGCATCCCGCACGCAGGCGAGTACTTCGACTGGGCCGGCTGGCGCTTCGAGGTGGTCGACCTGGACGGTGCGCGGGTGGACAAGCTGCTGCTGCGCACGTTGTCCGACGAGCAGGCCGATGAGCTCACCGCCTGAGGCCGGCCAGGGCCAGGGCGCGCAGCGCCCGACCTACCGCAACGAGGGCATCCGCACCCTGCTGGAGATGTTCGCCTCCGGCGATCCCGCCGAGCACATGCCGCTCGGCCAGATCCTCAGCAACCTGCAGCAGAGCGCGTTTGGCGTGTTCCTGTTCGTGGCGATCCTGCCCTCGTTCATCCCGATCCCGGGCATGGGGGGTGCGGTCAGCGGCCCACTCGTGGTCCTGATCGGACTGCAGATGCTGTGTTGCCTGCGCCGGCCCTGGCTGCCCGGTTTCATTGCCCGACGCGGGCCGAAGCGCGGCACCATGCACCGCTTCCTGGACCGTATCGATCGCCCGTTGCGGCGACTGGACAGGATGCTGAAGCCTCGCCTGCCGCAGTTGCTGACACCGCTGCCCGCGCACGCCTTCAGCGGCCTGCTGCTGGTACTGCTGGGCATCCTGCTGTCGTTGCCGATTCCGTTCACCAACTTCCTGTTCGGTTTCCAGCTGCTGCTGTTCTCGCTGGCGCTGCTGGAGCGCGATGGTGCATTGATGCTGTTCAACTGGATCGCAGCGCTGGTGGCGATCGCGTTCTTCGGCTTCAGTTCGGGGCAGCTGGTGGGCTATACAGTGGAACTTTTCCAGCGCTGGTTCTGAAGCGGCATCCGGTAGAGCCGGCCGATGGCCGGCTGCCACGTTTCCAGGGTTGCCGGCCAACGGCCGGCACTACCGGCATCCGCTAGATCCACGCAACGCGTGGATGCGGCAATCACCGAAGGTCGACGAATCCGTTGTCCGCCAGCGGTGCCGGATCGTCCTGCACCGCCGACAGCACGAAGCTCAATGCCTTGCCCAGCAAGGTGCCCGGGCCATCCCAGTATTCGGCGCTATCGGCGCGCACGTGGATCAGGCGAAGGTTGGGGTCTTCCTTGCCGGCGGGGAAGAACAGCTTCATCGCCGGCGACCACAGCTCTTCGATCTTCGCGCGATCATCGACAACCCGCGCCCGCCCCGCCACAGACACATAGGTGTTCTTCGATGGCGAGGCATAGGCCACATTGACGCGCGGGTCGAGCGCGATCTCGGCCACCTTCGGGCTGTCGGCGGTGATCACGAACCACAGGTCACCGTCGAAGGCGACCTGCTGGGTGGCCAACGGCCGGCTGTAGAGCCGCCCATCGACGCCGGTGGTGGTGAACATCGCCACCTCCACGTCCTTGATCAGTTCAGCCAGCTGGGCAATGTGTTCGGCACGGGTCTCGGCCATGGTGGGAACTCCAGAAAGGGGAGCTCCCATCAGACGCGGATCGGCCGCAACGGGCCGTGACGCGATTGTTCAGCCCGCGTGGCGGCCATGCCAGGCGTTCATCGCCAGCTCGAAGGAACGCAGGCGCGCACGGTGGTCATACAGGTTGGCAGTGAGCATCAGCTCGTCAGGCTTGTGCCGCTCAACGAAAGCGGCGATACCCTCGGCCACCTGCTGCGGATCGCCCAGCACGGTGCAGGCCAGGGCCCGTTCCACGCCGAGCTTTTCGTGCGGCTCCCAGAAGGCTTCAATGTCGTCGATCGGCGCCGGGATCTTGCCCGGCCGGCCGCGGCGCAGGTTGACGAAACTCTGCTGTTGGCTGGTGAACAGGCGACGCGACTCGGCCTCGCTGTCGCTGGCAACAACATTCAGGGCCAGCATCGCGTGCGGCTGCTTCAACGTGGCCGAGGGGCGGAATTCGCGGCGGTACACCGCCAGCGCTTCGTCCATCACGTCCGGCGCGAAATGCGAGGCGAATGCATACGGCAGGCCCATCGAGGCGGCCATGCGTGCGCCAAACAGGCTTGAACCGAGGATCCAGGTCGGCACCCGCAGGCCACCACCCGGAACGGCCTGCACTGCCTGTCCAGGCTGGACCGGCTCGAAGTAGTGCAGCAGCTCGCGCACGTCCTGCGGGAACTGGTCGGCGCTGTCGAAATAGCGGCGCAGTGCTCGCGCGGTCGGCTGATCGGTGCCCGGCGCACGGCCCAGGCCAAGGTCGATGCGGTCCGGATACAGCGAGGCCAGCGTTCCGAACTGCTCGGCCACCTGCAGCGGGGCATGATTGGGCAGCATGATGCCGCCCGCGCCGACACGGATGCGTCGGGTGCCACCGGCAACATGGCCGATCAGCACGGCGGTGGCGGCACTGGCGATGCCGGGCATGTTGTGGTGTTCGGCCAGCCAGTAGCGGCGGTAGCCCAGCGCATCGGCGTGCTGCGCCAGTTCCAGCATGTTGGCGAAGGCGGCGGTGGTGTCACTGCCCTCGCAGACCGGGGCCAGGTCAAGGATCGACAACGGGATCATCAGGCGTTTTTCCGTCACAGGATCACCCTTGCATGGGGGCGGCCGGGCACAGCGGCCAGTGACGGTGGCGGGATGCTGATTCCCGTAGGGCAGGTTCAGCGCCCACCGGATCGTGTGGAGCCGAGCATGGGCTCGGCGCTACAGAAGCGCGGTCAGAACGCGCTGGGGCGCGGTTCGGGCAGCGGCTGGTCGACCATCGGCTTCAGCTCGGCATCCAGCGCCACGCGCTCATCGAACACGAAGCAGCGGCCTTCGTAGCCTTCGCCGCCCACTTCCTCGAAGTAGCCGAGGATGCCGCCATCGAGCTGCAGCACATTGTCCATGCCGTCATTGACCATCCACAGCGCGGCCTTCTCGCAGCGGATGCCGCCGGTACAGAAACTGACCACGGTGCTGTCCCGCAGCGCATCGCGATGCGGCGCCAGCGCCTCGGGCAGGTCGGTGAACTTGCGGATGGGCAACACCAGCGCATCCTTGAAGGTGCCGTACTCCACTTCCTGCAGATTTCGGGTATCGAGCATCACCACCGGCTTGCCGGCGTCATCATGCCCCTGCCGCAACCAACGCTGCACGGTGGCCGGATCGACCGACGGTGCGCGCGGATAGTCCAGCGGCTGGCCGTCATCGCGGCGGAAGCTGATGATCTCGTCCTTGACCTTGGCCTTCAGCCGCGCGAACGGCTGGTGCTCGCTCAGGCTGGTCTTGACCCGCATGTCGGCGAAACGCGCATCGGCACGCAGCGCTGCATAGAAGCCCTCGACCGCCTCCGGCGCCCCCGCCAGGAACAGGTTCAGCCCCTCGCCGGCCACCAGGATCGTGCCGCGCAGCTGCGCCGTCCCGGCACGGGCCAGCAGCTGGTCGCACAGGGCCTGGGGAGCGTCGATGACGGCGAAATGATAGGCAGCGGTATTGGCGATCATCCCGCCATTTTAGCGCCAGACCGCCCCAGGGTCAGATTTACCCGTTCATCCACGGATGGCGTGGATCAACTTCAGATCGCGGGAACTGTCAGAAGCGTGGCGGTTTGGGTAGGCGGGACCGTTTGATCTGGCCCCCAAAGATGGGTTTACGGCATGACCCGCCTGCCCACACCGCCGCGCCATCCCACGGAAACCCGCTTCTGACGTTGCCGTTGCCTCTGCGGGTGCCGGGTGCAACCCGACCGAAACCCGTTACCCCCGCAACAGCAGGAACGGCAGCAGCACCAGCGCCGCCGCGCCGGCCATCGCCAGCAGCACCAGCACCACATAGGCCGGCCGCCGCCGGAACAGGCTGCCGAAGGTCTCGGCCGTGCCATCACGCAATGCCTGCTCACGCTCAGCGCGGATGCGAGGGCCGCGCTCGGCCTGGTACTCGGCCATCAACGCCTTCGCACGCGGATGATCAGCGTCGTCGCGCAGCCACAGGCCACCATTGGAAATGCCCCACGGGCTGGGTTCGGTGCGATACCAGGCGATGCCGTGCTGATCGAGCAGCGTGCAGACATCGGCATATTCGTCGTCGCCGACGTTGCGCAGATTGAGCAGGAGTTTTGCCATGGCCCCATGATACCCGGCGCCGATGCGCTACCCTTGCCGCCCTCGCCCCGCGCCCTTCTGGAGACGCCCGATGCGCCGCCTGCTGCTTCCCCTGCTGCTGTCCCTCGCCGCCGCTGGCTGCTCGACCGAACCGTCCGGCCCGCCGCCCGGCGGCACGCTGACCACCTTCGAGCGGATCGATACCGTGCCAGGCACCGGCGCCGAAGCCATCGCCGGCAGCAAGGTCACGGTGCACTACACCGGCTGGATCTACGACAACCGTACCGAGACCAAGCACGGCAAGACCTTTGACAGCTCCTTCAAGCACGGCGAGCCGTTCACCTTCGCGCTCGGCGCCGGCCAGGTCATCCGCGGCTGGGACGAGGGCGTGGCCGGCATGAAGGTCGGCGGCAAGCGCACGCTGATGATTCCGCCGGACTACGGTTACGGGGACCGCAAGGTCGGCCCGATTCCGGCGGGCTCGTCGCTGGTGTTCGACGTCGAGCTGCTCGATGTCAAACCGTAATGCCGCCATGCCCCATCGGGTCGCCGTCATTGGCGGCGGCCCGGCCGGCCTGTTCGCCGCCGAACGCCTGCGTGCCGCTGGGCTGGAGGTCGACCTGTACGAGGCCAAGGGGTCGCCTGGCCGCAAGTTCCTGATCGCCGGCAAGGGCGGCCTCAACCTCACCCATTCCGATCCGCGGCCGTTGTTCGACAGCCGCTACCGCGAGCAGGCCGCTGTGGTCGGCAACTGGCTGGACGGCTTCGACGCACAGGCACTGCGTGACTGGGCCGCCGGCCTGGGCGTGGAAACCTATGTGGGCAGCTCCGGCCGCGTGTTCCCGGTCGACCGCAAGGCGGCGCCGCTGCTGCGCGGCTGGGTGCGCCGGTTGAAGGAACAGGGCGTGCGCCTGCACGCCAACCACCGTTGGATCGGCTGGAGCGACGACGGCGCCCTGCGCTTTGCCACCGAGGCGGGGGAAATCGATGTGCACCCCGATGCCACGGTACTGGCGATGGGCGGCGGCAGTTGGCCGCAGCTGGGCAGCGACGGCGCCTGGGTCGTGCCACTGCAGGCGCGTGGCGTGGACATCGCGCCGCTGCAGTCAGCCAATTGTGGCTTCGACGTGGACTGGACGCCGTTCTTTGCCCAGCGCAATGCCGGCGCACCATTGAAGCCGGTGGTCGCGCACTGGATCGACCTGGCTGGACAACCGCGGTCGCTGCAAGGCGAGTGCGTGGCCAGCGAATATGGCATTGAAGGCAGCCTGGTCTACGCGTTGGCCGCCGACCTGCGCGAGACCATCAACCGCGATGGCCACGCAATGCTGTGGCTGGACCTGGTGCCCGGTCGCGACGAGGCGCGCCTGCTGGCCGACCTGTCACGTCCCCGCAAGGGCCGAAGCTTCGGCGAGCACCTGCGCCGCCAGGCGGGTCTGGATGCGGTGAAGGCCGCTCTCGTGTTCGAGATTCTTGGCAAGGAGGCCGGCAACGACCTGCCGGCTGTGGCCACCACGCTCAAGCGCCTGCCGCTGCGCCTGCTGCGCCCAAGGCCGATGGCCGAGGTGATCAGCACCGCCGGTGGCGTGCGCCTGGATGCGCTGGATGACGGCCTGATGCTGCGGGCCGTTCCTGGCGTGTTCTGCGCCGGTGAAATGCTGGACTGGGAGGCCCCCACCGGCGGCTACCTGCTGACCGCGTGCTACGCCAGTGGCCGGCGTGCCGCCGAAGGCGTGATCGGTTGGTTGGCGGAGCGGTGACGCCTGTGGCGTAGCGTCGAGCCCATGCTCGACGCCACGTCACCACGGCCTGCGCATGCTCACCGAGGCCAACGCCACACCGCTGGGATGTGCATAGGCTTCCTCACGCACGCTGACAAAGCCCTGCCGTTGATAGAACGGCACCGCATTGAGCGAGGCCGACAGCACCACCTCGCGCTCACGATCGGCCATCGCCAGCAGGCGCTGCATCAGCGCCTGGCCAATGCCCAGGCCGCCATGATCCGGATCGACGAACAACGCATCGACTTCATTGGCATCGACATCAAAGACGCCGAAGCCAAGCAGGCCACCCTGCCCGTCCTCCGCCACTACGCATCCGCCCTGCGACAACAGCCGCGCATACTGCGAAGGCGGCGGCGACGCCGACCAGGGCGCAATGACCGCGGGTGGGTAATGGCTGCTGCAGGTCTCGCGCACGCAACGCGTGCGCAACGCCCACAGCATGGCCACGTCATCCATGGTGCCGGTCCTGAACTGCATGACATCTCCTCGTAGAGCCGAGCGCATGCTCGGCTGTTCTTCGTTCCGACCTCGCGATGAGAACAGCAGCCGAGCATGGGCTCGGCTCTACAACATCACACTACCGCGACTTGCTGGCGCGCAGAGCCTGGATCTTCGGCGGCGGCTGGAACGAGTCGCTGCGCGCATCGGCCCAGAAGGCATGGAATACCGCATGATCGGGCACCTTGTGCAGCAGCTCGCCCGGTTCCAGGTAGCGGTAAAGCGACGCCAGCGAACGGATTTCCACCGGCGACACGCGACGCAGGATGTGCTCCGGCCCCAGCTCGGCCGGATCGTTCAGGCCCGCCGCGCACAACAGTTCCTTCAAGGCATGCAGTGTGTGCTCGTGATAGCTGTACACACGGGTGGCCTTGTCCGGTGCATCCAGGTGCTTCCAGCGCGCGGGGTCCTGGGTCGCGATGCCGGTCGGGCATTTGTCGGTGTGGCAGCTCAACGACTGGATGCAGCCCAGCGCGAACATGAAGCCTCGGCCGGCATTGCACCAGTCGGCACCCAGCGCGATGGTGCGCGCGATGTCGAACGCACTGGTGATCTTGCCAGCGGCGCCGATGCGGATGCGCTCGCGCAGGTCCAGGCCGACCAGGGTGTTGTGCACCAGCAGCAGTGCTTCATGCATCGGTACGCCGACATGGTCGACGAATTCAGCCGGTGCCGCGCCGGTGCCTCCCTCGGCACCATCGACCACGATGAAGTCCGGCAGCAGCCCGGTTTCCTGCATCGCCTTGGCGATGCCGAACCATTCCCAGGGGTGTCCGATGGCCAGCTTGAAACCGACCGGTTTGCCACCGGACAGCTCGCGCAGCCGGGCCACGAACTGCAACAGTTCGACCGGCGTCGAGAATGCCGAGTGACGCGACGGCGATACGCAGTCCACGCCCATCGGAACACCACGGGTCACCGATATTTCGGCGGTCACCTTTGGTGCCGGCAGCACGCCGCCGTGGCCCGGCTTGGCACCCTGCGACAGCTTGATCTCGATCATCTTGACCTGGTCGTGGGTAGCGTTGGCGACGAAGCGCTCTTCGCTGAAACCACCCTTCCCGTCACGGCAGCCGAAGTAGCCCGAGCCGATTTCCCAGACCAGATCGCCGCCCATCTCGCGGTGGTAGGGCGAAATCGAACCTTCGCCGGTGTCGTGGTAGAAGCCACCGCGCCGCGCACCTTCGTTCAGTGCGCGGATCGCGTTGGCCGAGAGCGAACCGAAGCTCATCGCCGAGATGTTGAACACGCTGGCCGAATAAGGCTTGGCGCAGTTCGGCCCAATCAGCACGCGGAAATCATGCTTGGCGATGGAGGTGGGAGCCAGCGAATGGTTGATCCACTCGTAATCCACCGCATAGGTACTGCGCAGGGTACCGAACGGCACCGTGTCCATTTCGTTCTTTGCGCGCTGGTAGATCAGCGCACGCTGCTGGCGCGAGAACGGCACGTCCTCCAGGTCGCTCTGCACGAAGTACTGGCGGATTTCCGGGCCGATTGATTCCAGGCCATAGCGGAAATGCGCCATCACCGGATAGTTGCGGCGCAGCGTGCTGCGCTTCTGCAGCAGATCCCAGGTCCCCAGCGCCACCATCGCGGCAGTCAGGCCGACGCCCCAGTACCAGGCCGGCCAGATCGTGGCCAACCACAGGCAGATGGGAAACATCAGGATGGCGAGCAGGTAGACGATATACCGGTGCATGGCGTTCCTTGGTTGCAACTGCCTGCGAGTCTACCGCGCCGGCCATCACCGGCGTTTACAGGCGACCGTCAACCACGTTGCGCGGCCAGGCCGATTTCACGTCGTAGACGATGCCGCCGGGCGCCAGCAGCGCCTGGATTGCGGCGTCATCCATGGCTTTGAATCGGGCATGGGCCACTGCCAGAACTACGGCGTCGTAACTCCCCGCCACCGGCTCGGCCAGCCAGTGCACGCCCGCGTCAGCCAATGCCGCCGGGCCGACCCACGGGTCGCTGACCTCCACCTGTGCGCCGGCATCACGCAGGCGCTGCGCCAGTTCCAGCGCGCGGCTGTTGCGCAGGTCCGGGCAATCCTCCTTGAAGGTCACGCCCAGCACCAGGATACGCGACTGCGCAGGTGCGCGGCCACGTTCGGCCAGCATTGCCAGCACACGCGACGCCACGTGCTCACCGACGCGGTTGTTGACCTGCCGCGCGGTGTGGATCAGGTCCGGGTGGTAACCCACGCTCTCGGACTTGTGCAGCAGGTAGTACGGGTCCACGCCGATGCAGTGGCCGCCAACCAGGCCCGGCCGGAATGGCAGGAAGTTCCACTTGCTGCCGGCGGCGTCGAGCACATCCTGGGTGTCGATGCCGAGCCGGTCGAAGATCAGCGCCAGCTCATTGACCAGCGCGATGTTGACGTCACGCTGGATGTTCTCCACCACCTTGGCCGCTTCGGCCACACGCATCGACGGCGCCGGGAAGGTACCGGCGGCGATGATGCGCTGGTACAGGCCATCAATCACCGCAGCCACTTCCGGTGTCGACCCCGAGGTGATCTTGCGGATATCGGCCAGGCGCCGCTGGCGGTCGCCGGGGCTGACCCGCTCCGGGCTGTAACCACAGTAGAAGTCTTCGTTGAAGCGCAGCCCGGAAAGCTGCTCCAGCAGCGGCACGCAGACCTCTTCGGTGGTGCCGGGGTACACCGTGGATTCGTAGATCACCAGGTCACCCGCACGCAGGTGGCTGGCGATCAGCCGCGTCGCCGAACGCAGCGGCTCCAGATCGGGCTGCTCATAGGCATCGATCGGGGTCGGCACGGTAACGATGTAGACATTGCAGGCATCGAGCAAAGCCGGATCGCTGCCGTACTGCAACTGCTGCGCACTGGCCAGCTCATCGGCCTCCATTTCCAGCGTATGGTCCTGGCCGTCGCGGAGCTCGGCGATGCGATCAGCATCGATGTCGAAGCCGAGCGTCGGCCAGTGCCGGCCGAAGGCCACCGCCAGTGGCAGGCCCACGTAGCCCAGCCCGATCACCGCGAAGCGCGGCGACGCTGCTGCCGCAAGCGGCGCGCTCAACGCCGCATCCCATGCAACGGCTGAAATCGCATGCGTACTGCCATGGGCATGGCCGACCTACTCATTCGCTTTGCCACTCCGGGAAGATCCATGCCAGAAAGGCTACAGCCTAACGGCCCGGGTGCCCGGCCGCCAAGGTGGGGTCAGGAACCCAGTGCGACCGCGGCCGGCTCCAGTTCGCCATCGGCGCCGGTCCAGGCCTGCAGCAGGCGCTCGAAGCCACCGCCGCCAAGCACGAAGCCCGGCCATGAGGCGTCGACGATCTGTACCAGCAGTTCTGTATCAATGCGCCGGGTCCCCATCGACCAGCGCGGGAATGCCCGCTGCGCCACCGGCGCGCGGCACAGCACCTTCAGTTGTCCATGGCTGCGCGCATTGGCGATGCGCTGGTACACCGAATCGATGCCATCCTCCGGGCCTTCCAGGTACTGCAGGAAACGGCTGCCATCGAACATCAGCACACCCGTGACACCGGCTACTCGGTTGAATGCCGTGGCATCGGCCAGCAGGCGGTCAAGATCGGTTGTCTGCAGGTCGGCGCGGGCCTCGCTGGCATAGGCAATCGCGTGCAGCGACATCGGGTGGCTCCCCCCCTGGGAACGAGGCTTTGGACTATGACATGAATGGGAGCGACAGTTAAGCACACCGCCGCTCCACTGCAATCCGGTCGGGATTCTGCAGCTGGGCTACAATCGGCGCCGCGCTGCAGGCCCGGATGGCGAAACTGGTAGACGCATCGGACTTAAAATCCGCCGGGGGCAACCCCATGCCGGTTCGATTCCGGCTCCGGGCACCATCGCTCTTTTCACGACGAACGTCAGATTGCACGCGAGTAGCGCGGCTGCTCGCAGGCGGCACGCAGGTACGGGTCGAAGCACATCGCCAGCAGCCGCAGCAACGGCCGTCCAGGCTCGCTGGCGCGCACTACACCGTCACGGTACTCGGCGAGGCCATCTTCCTGCAGCCGCTGCACCGAACGCAGGTCTTCGGCGAAGTACTGCTCGAAATCCACGCCATGGCGCTGGCCCAGCACCGCACCGTCCACCTCGCCCTGGCACATCAGCTGCTGGATGAGGTCTGCGCGCAGCTGGTCGTCGGCGCTGAGCGCCACGCCGCGCCACACCGGCAACTGCCCCTGGTCCACGGCATCCTCCCACGACGGCAGGTCGCGCGGATTCTGACTGTAGGTGGCACCGATGTGGCTGATCGCACTCACGCCCAGGCCGAGCAGATCGGTGTCGGCGTGGGTGGTATAGCCCATGAAATTGCGATGCAACTGCCCGGCGCGCTGCGCACGTGACAGATCTTCTTCCGGCAATGCGAAGTGATCCATGCCGATGTACTGGTAGCCGGCCGCAGAGAGTTTCTCCACCGCCAGGCCCAGCAGCGCCAGCTTGTCTTCCGGCGAAGGCAAGCGGCGTTCGTCGATCTGCTTCTGTGCGCGGAAAAGATGCGGCAGGTGTGCGTAGCCGTACACCGCCAGGCGATCCGGGCGCAATGCCAGCACCCGTTCCAGGGTGCGGCCAAACCCTTCCAGGCTCTGTCCCGGCAGCCCATAGATCAGGTCGACGTTGACCGAACGCATGCCGCTGTCGCGGCAGGCCTGCAGGATGTCCAGCGTCTGCTGCACGCCCTGCACGCGGTTGATCGCTTCCTGTACCTGTGGGTCGAAATCCTGCACGCCCAGGCTGGCGCGGTTGAAGCCCAGCCGCGCCAGCATGGCGACATCGCGGGTATCGATGAAGCGCGGATCGAGTTCGATCGAGAAATCGCGCTGCGGCGAATCGCTGAAATCAAAGCGCCGGCGCAGTCCTTCCACCAGCGTGGTCATCGCCTCGGCCTCGAGGAAGTTCGGCGTGCCCCCGCCCAGGTGCAGCTGGATGACCTCACGGCCGTCCTCGAACTGCGGCGCCAGCAGGTCGGCCTCGGCCAGCACGCGCGCGACGTAGCTGTGGCCACGGCCGCGGTCGCGGGTGATCACCCGGTTGCAGCCGCAGTAGAAGCACGGGCTGGAGCAGAACGGCACATGCACGTACAGCGACAGCGCGCGGGCCAGCTGGTTGCTGTCGGCGATTGCCCGGCGCAGTGCCGGCGCATCGAAGCCATCGTGGAAATGAGGCGCGGTCGGATACGAGGTGTAGCGCGGCCCGGGCCGGTCATGCCGGCGCAGCAGGTCGGGGTCGAAGGTCCAGGCAAGACCGCCGGCGGCGGGAGAGAACGTGTCCATGCCGCCAGCATCGCGCCGGGCGTACCCGACCGCCTTGACCCAGATCAATCGCGGGCGGGGATTCCCAGCACCGGCAGGCCGACCTGCGGCCAGCGCAGCATCTGGTAGCGCTTCCAGAAGGTGTCACCGATGCGCGCGGCGACGTCGTCGGCCAGCGCCTGCATGGGCGGGTTGCCGCACTCGGCGGTGGTGATCCGGAACAGCACCAGCCAGCGGTCGAACAGGTCCTTGTCCAGCTCGATGGCCATGTGCTTGGACATCGGCGAGCCCTTGAAGCGGCGCGTACCGCGCAGCATTGCCGACCAGAAATCGACCAGCTGCGCCAGGTGTTCCGGCCAGTCGCGGACGTGTGCCTCGAACACAGGCCCCAACCGCTCTTCCTCGCGCACGCGCGCATAGAAGTCGTGGACCAGGCGGGTCACTTCCTGCTCGGTGCACAACCCGGGCGAGGCGACGGGCAGGACGGGCGGCGGCGTTGCGTTCATCGGGGCACCCAAAGCTTGCCGGCAGTGTGCCGTAGCCGGCCGGCACCGCCGTTGATCCAGATCAATGTCGGCGCAGTCCGCTGCACCTAGGCTGGCACGCGTGCAGGAAGCATGCCCTGCGGATGCTGCGCCAGCCTCGGCGGAGTATACGCGCCGCCCTCATTCCGATCCGGGACAGCATGAACAGACCCTCTCCCAGCCGCCGCCAGCAGCTGATCCAGCACTGGGGCGCCATCCTTTGGCCCAGCTTCATCGCTGCAGGCCTGGCCAGCGTGGTGTTCTTCGCCTTTGTCGACCCGCTGCGTCTGCAGGCGATCAGCTTTCCGGGTACGGCGATCAGCCGCGAACTGGGCTATACGGCAGGATTCTTCATGTTCTGGTCGGTGACCGCACTGTCCAGCGCGGTCACCTGGTACCTGCAGCGACCGATGCCAAGCGACGACGACGACGAGCTGCCGCTGGGATGAGTACGCCCTGCACCGGAATCCCACGCCGCTGGCATTGGCGCGCCGCGCTCAGCATGCTCTTGCTGGCGTTGTTCTATGCCCTGCCATGGCTGCGCTGGAATGGGCGGCAGGCCCTGCTGCTGGACATCAACGCACGGCGCTTTGACCTGTTTGGCTGGACATTGTGGCCCAGCGATGTCGGCGTGCTGATCGGGTTGCTGGCGGTGCTGGCGGTGGGCCTCGCGCTGCTCACCCACCTCGCCGGCCGCATCTGGTGCGGCCACGCCTGCCCGCAGACGCTATGGCGCCGCGCCTTCGACTGGATTGCGCGCGCCATGGCCCGGGCTTTGCCAGCGCCCGTCGTGGGCCCTGCCACCCAGCTGGCATGGGGGCTGCTGTCGCTGTGGACCGGCATCACGTTCGTCGGTCTGTTCAGCCCGATCGAAGAACTGGTGGCCGCCGCGCCGCATGCCGGCTGGAGCGGCTGGGAAACGTTCTGGGTGCTGTTCTATGCCGCCGCCACCTGGGGCAATGCCGGCTTCCTGCGCGAGCAGGTGTGCCGTTCGCTGTGCCCGTTCGCGCGCCTGCAGCCGCTGCTGACCGATCCGCATACACCGCGCATGTTGTACGACGCGCGCCGCGGCGAACCGCGCGGCATGCGTCCGTCGGGGCTGGGGGGCGTGCTCGGACGCGGCCGTGGCCTGCTCGACCCGACCACCGCGCAGGACTACGTGTTCCGCGCTGCACACCCGCTGCTGGCCGGACCGATGCCCACCTTCAGCGCCGACCGCCTGGGCGACTGCACCGATTGCGCTGCCTGTGTCAGCGCCTGCCCGATGCAACTGGATATCCGCCAGGGACCTCAGGCCGATTGCCTGGCCTGCGGCGCCTGCCTGGAGGCCTGCTCGCAGCAGCAGCACCAGGCCGGTTTCGGCCCGGGGCTGGTGCGCTACTGCAGTCCGCAGGCCATGGCCGGGCAACCGCGGCAATGGTGGCGACCGCGGACCCTGGCACTGCTGTCGATGCTGCTGGCGCTGTTGGCCTGCGGCGCCTGGCGCCTGCTTTGAATCAACGGATCAACGCGGCCCGTTGGCGTGCGGCGGCACCAGCTGCGCACGTCGGACGATGCCCAGCTGCTCGATGATCAGCGCCATTTCATTGGTGACTTCGGTACGCTCGGTCCCCTGCGGGACCAGGCGGTCCAGCACCTGCTGGTAGGTATCCCAGAACGCCGGACCGCATCCGTGTTTGTGATAACTGGCTTCCAGTTCGCGGCGTACCCGTTCAGCCAAGCCATGCATGCCGTATTCCATACGACCTCCGTTGGACTTGTTCTGCATCGTTGACGGTCTACCGACTCACTTGCGAGCTACTGAAAGACTCCCGGGCTTCACGTCCGGTTGATCCCAATTAATCATAGATTTCACGACAGGTCAATTACATACCGCGACTTTCGTGATCGAAATTATTAATCGTTCACGAAACCACATACGGGGAGACGGGGTGCCCGGATGGGTCGGACCCGACACACTGCCCCGATTTCCCCGGTCCCGCCCTGGTAGGCGCCATCGATGGGCCAGCCCCGTTTCATCGAAGTTTCCAATATTGCTAAGCATACTTAGCAAATACTGTTTAGAGTGCTATATGCGACAAAAGGAGGCGTAGTTGGGGCTTACTCGCCCTGCGTCGCCTCAGTCGCGGGGAACAGGTTGGGATAGCGCTGATGCAGGATGTATTGGCGTAGCGCAGGAATCGGGAAGTTCTTGGGCCATTGCGACACGGCAGATCGGCTTATGCCAAAAAAGCGCGCCAGTTCGGCATCGGTCCGGAAACCCAGCCGGGCGCGTACCTGCCCCTTGCTCCAGAATTCGGTCACGGTCGGTCCTTCTGTTAACCAGACTTATTCTTGGAACAAGGGAACTTTGCGATCCACGCGTTAAGCTGGCTTGCATAGATGAATACTCTCGGCCAACGACTCGCCATTGCCATGAAGAAAGCCGGGCACCCTCGCCCGGCCGATCTGGCCCGCGCCGCCGATTCGACGACGGCAACCATCAGCAACTGGCTCAACGACCATGTCAGCCCCGCCCATGTGAAGGCCGAACAGCTGTTCCGCATCGCCGATGCGGCCAAACTGGACGCGCGTGAACTGCTGTACGGCGTGAGCGGGCTTGGCGTCGGTGAGCGGGGCAATACCTATATCCCCAGCCAGGCCCACCTGGATGTCTGGCAGGACGCCTACGAACTGGTCAGCCATCTGGTGGAGGAGAAGGGATTGCAGATCGACCATCGCCGCCACGCGGCCCTGGACCTGCTGGCCTTCGAACTGCTGATGGACGGCTTCAGCCGCAGCAAGGTCATCCGGGTGCTGACGACCTCGATGACGTGAATGCACTACCACTGGTAGCATGGTCGCGGATGGGGATGGGGCTCCCCCGATAACCGCCCGAAAGGGCTGATGGCTCCTGCCAGGACGAACCGGTCTTCGTCGATGGCGGGCCGTGCCTGCCGTCGGCGTTCGCCATCGAATCAGCGAACCCCCAACCGAGGCACGTGATGCACGCATTGAACAATTATCTGCTGGTCTTCATCGGCGGCGGGCTCGGCGCCTGCCTTCGCCATGCCTGCAACCTGATCGGTACGCGGGTAGCGGTCGGCAGCCCGTGGCCGTGGTCGACCTTCCTGATCAACATCAGCGGTGCACTGCTGATGGGCGCGCTGGTCGAAGCCTTCGCCCTGCGCAATGGCGCCTCGCCGCAGTTGCGCCTTCTGCTGGCCACCGGCGTCCTCGGCGGCTACACCACATTTTCCACCTACGCGCTGGAAATCGGTCTGCTGCTGCAGCGCGGCCAGCATGGCCTGGCAGCGTTGTACGCCGGCGGTTCGGTGGCGCTGGGCCTGGTTGGCCTGTTCGGTGGCATGAAACTGGCCCGGCTGGTGCTGGGCTGAGGCTCAGCCCGCGCCGGCGCGGGCCTGTCCGCGCCACTCCCGCGGCGACTGTCCGGTATGTGCCTTGAATGCACGCGACAGTGCGGCTTCGCTGCCATAGCCGACGTCGTCAGCGATCCGCTTCAATGGGCGCCCCTGGCGCAGCGCCTGCTGTGCCAGGCCCACCCGCCAGCCCTGCAGGTACTGGCCCGGGGTAGTGCCCATCGCCTCACGGAAACTGGCAGCAAAGACGCTGCGTGACATGCCGGCCACCTCGGCCAGGTCTTCCAGGGTCCAGGACTGTGCGGGCGCCTCATGCATCGCCACCAGCGCCAGCCGCAGCCGCGGATGCCCCAGCCCGGCAAACAGGCCACCACGCATCTCGCCCCCTTCCATCAGCTGCCGCAGCACCTGGATCATCACCACCTCGAACAGCCGGTTGACCATCGCCGCACGCCCGCAGCGCTGCTCGAAGGCTTCTTCGAACAGCAGCTCCAGCGCTGCGTTGCCGCCGTACAGATCGGCCAGCGGCAGGCAGATGAAATCGGGCAACGCCGCGCTGATCGGGTTGAGCCGCCCGCCCTCGAAATGCAGATTGGCGCAGGCCATGTCGGCGCCAAGCTGCGGATCGGTACTGAATCGATGCGGCATCGGCCGTGGGTACAGCAGCAGGCTCGGCACCTCGACCTGGACGGTCTGCTGGCCATGGCTGACCTGCAACGGGCCACGTCGCACCAGATGCAGCTGCCCGGCGTCATCCTCGCCCGCCAGCGAGTTGATGCCGCACAGCGCGCCGGCATGGAACACCGAGGCGGTAACCGCAAAGCGTTCAAGCAGAATGGCGAGACGGTCGACCATGACGGGACCCTGGGTAAAGTAGAAAGAGATCAAGGCGACACATCGTATCGGAATCCTCCCGTAGCGGACGTGATCAATTCCGGGAGCGGGCGCCCCCCAGCCCGCCCTTCCTGCGGCAGTGCAGCGCGCGCAACATTTCGCTGGCATCTATGCTCGGGGTCATTCCCGCATGGAATGACCCCGATGCCCGCCCTGCTTCGATGCGCCCTCGCCCTCGGCCTGCTGCTGCCTTCGACGACCTTGCTGGCGTCAGCGCCAACGGCGGCACGCACGCTGAGCGGCGAGCTGCAGGGCGCGCCGTGGCGCCTGGACGTGCCGGCCGACTGGAACGGTGACCTGGTGATGCTGGCGCACGGCTACGAGCCGGTAGGCATGCCACGTGCTACGCCGATGGCTGCCAATGACGGCACCGCGCCACTGCTGGCGGCAGGCTACGCCGTCGCGCAGAGCGCCTATGCCAGCCAGGGCTGGGCGGTGGCCGATGCGATCACCGACATGGAACGCCTGCGCCGGCATGCAATGGCTGAACTCAAGCATGTGCGCCATATCTGGATGCTGGGATTTTCGATGGGCGGCACCGTGACCCTCGCCAGCCTCGAACGGTTCCCGCAACACTACGCCGGTGGTGTGTCGCTATGCGGCGCCAATCTCAGTGGCGAACAGATCGCGAGTGATCTGCTGACCACGCTGGTCGCTTTCGATTACTTCTTTGCCAAGGCCGAAGGTCTGCCGGCTGCGGGCCTGGTCTCACGCGACGCGGCTGCGCTGCCACAGGGCGAACTGTACCAGGGCATCTCCAATGCGCTGCAACGCAGCCCCTCGCATGCCGCGTTGCTGGCACAGCGGCTGCAGGTGTCCACTGATGCACTGGCCGGCACGATCAGCCTGCATGCACTGGTCCTGCACGAACTGGCCACGCGCAGTGGCGGCATGCCGGTGGGCAACAGAGGTGTGGCTTACAGCGGCTTCGGTGACGACATGGCGTTCAATGCCGGCGTGCAACGTGTCGACGCCGTGCCTGCCGCGCAGGCCGCTGTCCGCAGGGAGCTGGCATTGAGCGGTGCGTTGAGACGACCGCTGGTGATCCAGTTCAACAACAACGACCCGACGATCGTGCCGCGCATGCAGACGGTGTATCCGCAGACGGCCGCACGGGCCGGCGCCCGTCCGCTGCCACAGGTGCTGCCGCCCGTTGGCGAAGGCCATTGTGGCTTCTCCGGCGCGCAGATCATCGAGGCGCTGAAGGCCGCGCAGCGTTGAGCAATCGCGGCCCGCGCGCAGCTCAGCCGCCCAGCGTGCCCATCGTGAAGGTATAGCCCGAGCTCATCAGGAATTCGCGCATGCGCATTTCCGCGCGCCGTGGTGAGGCCAGGTTGGCCGGCGCGTACAGGGCATACACCAGGCCCGACCCTTCGATATGCTCGCGGAGCACCCCGCAGCGGGCGGTTTCCGAGGCGATGACCCATCCGTCCTTCAGCCGATCCGGGCCAATGGATTGCCCGTTCTTCAAGCGGAAGGTCAACCAGCGCACATCTGCCGTGACTTTGCTCATTTCCGTTTCGCTCCGTGGCTGGAACGACGCGTGATGTCCTTGCTCGCCATTGCGGCTCCCTGAGACGTGGAACTCGACCATAGCGCCTTTCCATGTCGTGGCCGGCTGAGACTGGCGACCGGGGCGCGGCGAACGGCTGCAGGTGAAGCAGCGCGGCGTCGGAAATGGCGGCCGCAGGGAGCGCCCTGCCGGCGCAGTTCACAGGCAGGGAACCCGACTCACGCAGCGCAGTCGCTGCCCTGATTCAAGGCGTGCAGCGCATCGGCCAGCGCCTGGATTTCGGCACGCAGGGCCAGCCGCTGCAACCACCGCCCGGGGATTCCGCGCGCACCATGGAATGCGCCCGCCAGCTGCCCCGCAATGGCGGCCGTGGTGTCGGCGTCCTCGCCAAGATTGGCCGCCTCGAGTACGACGGCTTCAAAGGTGTCGTGGCGATCAAAGCACCAGAGTGCAGCTTCCAAACTGTCGGCAACATAGCCATTGCCACGGATCTGCTCACGCGTGGCACCGCGGTAGCCGCCCGCCGCGATCTGCTGCAGCCGCGCGCTCTCGACGGGGACATTGCTGAGATCCAGCACAGCGTCACGGGTGCCACCTGCCAACGCCCGCTCCAGCGCGACCGCCAGCAGGCGGCACGCCTCCAGGCACTCCTGCGCACCGTGCGTGGTTCGCGAACTCAACGCGGCCATGGCCTGCAGGTCGGGAGTCCCGGCGTAGCGCAATGCTACCGGCGCCAAACGCATGATCGAGCCATTGCCAGCGCTGCGTGGGTCGTCACTCCCCGCCAGCGGATGGCCATCCTGCAGGAACCGGTCGATCGCAGCACGCGTTGCCATACCGATATCGAAGCACTCGCCGGTCGCACTCCAGTACCCATGCCGGTACCAGTTGGCGTAGCGGTTCATCTGATCGTGCACATCGAAGGTGTCACAACGCACCAGGCTCTCGGCCAGGCACATCGCCATGGAGGTATCGTCGGTCCATTGCCCCGGCTGCAGCTGGAACGGCCCACCACCCACCATGTCGGTGATCGGGGTGAAGCTGCCACGAGGCTTGAACTCCAGCGTGGTACCGACGGCATCGCCGCACGCGAGGCCGAGCAAGGCGCCGCGGAAGTGATCAATCTGGTTCATCAGGCAAGTGTAGCGCCGCCGCCGCCGCCATGACTGACCGCCAGCCGCGCAACGATCGTGCGAGCGCGAAAGCGATCGCAGCCAACAAAAAAGCCCTGACCGGAGTCAGGGCTTTTCAATTGGAGGCCTCAAGCGGAATCGAACCGCTGTAAACGGATTTGCAATCCGCAAATAAGACCGCAAATTCATTGACTTAACTTACAATGACACCCGTACCGACACCCATAGCAGCATAAGCAGGATGTCATACAATCGAAGTCCGCTTGTTCACCTTTGTAGAGATAGGGATGTCTAAACTTCACACTTCTCAGATTGCGACACGGCTGAAGGCCACGTTTGGCACCGCGCTGAATCCTCATGGCGAGCTGAACGACGATATGTTCCTGAGCCGCGCCCTGGCAGCTCATGCAGTGCAGATGGCAACTGACTGCTCTGTACAGGACGCGGTCAAGAGTATCTGGGACGGGCAAGACGATAACGGTATCGACGCAGCTTATTATGAGGCTGACGAAGCGAGAGTGATCTTGGTTCAGTCCAAGTGGATACATGCGGGATTTGGCGAACCGGCCGCCAAGGACATTGGGTCCTTTATTAAGGGCGCTTTCGACCTTATTGAGGTTAATGCATCTGGCTTTCACGCGCGCTTGGCGTCCAAGGTGGCCGATATTACCAAGCGACTCCAAGAGCCAGGAACCACTATCCACTTAATTGTCGTCTCAACTGGAGCGAGCGTCCTATCACCCCCGGCTACGGCGCATATCACCAGGTTTGAGGAGGAGGTCAACTCTGGTGGAATTACCCCGATCGCAAGTTCTTCCACCATCGGGCTCAAAGAGGTTTACAGCTCTATCGCATCTGACGGGGCGAGAGGGAATGTGTCTCTCGATTGCCAAATGCTTCATTGGCATTTCGTCAGAGAACCGTACCCCGCGTACTTCGGACTGGTTGATGGACTAACGATTCGTCAGTGGTGGAAAGACCACGGCAAGCGACTGCTGTCCTCTAATATCCGTCATTCCTTGGGGACCACCGATGTAAACGCCCAGATCCGTCAGACTGCGGAGGATGCACCGGAACGTTTCTGGTACTTTAATAACGGAATCACCGTCATCGCGGAGAACACTTCGCAGGCACCAGCAGCGGGGTCAACGCGGGATGCAGGCGTGTTCTCGCTGCTTGGAGCGTCAATCGTGAATGGCGCGCAGACTGTCAGCACCTTGGGCCTCATAGAAGACGAGGCTTCTCTTGGCAAGGTTCGGGTTTCTGTAAGAGTAATTCTACTCAACCATGCGCCAGATAAATTTGGCGAGGAAGTGGCCAAAGCAAACAACCTGCAAAACCGTATTGAACCGCGCGACTTTGTTGCACAAGATCCTCAGCAGCACCGCCTCCGAGAGGAAATGGCGATGGAGCACATCGACTATCAGTACATGCGTAGCGATGAGTATTCTCCCTCGGCCAACAGCTGCGACGTCCTTGAAGTAACGTCTGCCCTAGCGTGCGCACTAGGTAAATCAAACTTGGCAGTCCAAGTCAAAACGGGCCTTGGCCGTTTTTACGTAGACCTTACCAAGCCGCCATATACCACGATTTTCAATCCCGGAACCACAGGCTCGCGCGCGTTTAATGCTGCAATCTGCCTAAGAGCAATTGACGCTTGGATAGAGAGCACCAAAAGCCAGTTACCCAAGAAGTCAGGGCCGAAACATGGTGTTCTCGTGCACGGAAACCGTATATTGGCGAGCCTTGCTTTTGCACTTCGACTGGGAAAGCACCTGGACAAGCCAGTCAGCGATTTCAATGCACTAGCACCACATGTCGGCCCATCTTTCCGGGAACTCATGGAAGCGCTAGCAGGCTATGCGGAACAGGTCTTGCAGAAGGATTACGAGGGGCGACACTTGGCTATCCTCTTCAAGAATCCATCAGAATCGGGCAGCGTTTTTGACGCAGTGATGGCTCACGCAGCAAAACACAAGTTCAAGGTGCCAGTAGGCACGCCTGAGCCATCCACACCAGCTACGCCGATTGTCAAAAAGGTAGCAATACCTAAGCGCAAAGCCGCCAAAAAGGCAGCGAAGAAGGTCGCCACCCCGGCTCCACTCATCTGAGGCACGGGATGGCAGGGCGGGGCTGGAGAAATCCAGCCCAGTCCCAGACCAGGCGCACTGCGATGCTACTTCACGTGCATCCCATCATGGCGGCATGCTGACTATCGATGACGCAGCCGCTGCAGGCCTTCTCTCAACCACGCCTTGCGTGCGTCCCTCGGGCGGGGCTTCGTCTCTACCGGCGGCTTGCGCGGCTCCAGCGCCGCCTTGATCCGCTCAATCTCTTTTGCCCCAGCCTCGGCCAGGCGCCGGGCCTGTTGCCGCTGCTCGCGCGTCGGAGGCAGGCCAGGCAGTGGCGGGGGCGGCTGGATCGGCGTGCTATCGGTCAGCCGGGCGACGGCCTCACGCAGCGGCAGTTCGGGATAGAGCCTGGCCGCGCACCAGCGCTCGGCGTAGCGCTTCGCCTGTCGAACGTTGGCGGCGCGGACTTGCTTCACATGCCACATCTTCTGGCCTTCCATCCAAAGGCGCACCCCGGGGCCGCCGTCGGGCGTGACGCTGGCCGTCTCGCGTCCGTTGTACCAGAGCGCCCAGCGCTCGCCTGTCTGGACCCAGCCAGAGGGGATCGGAGCGGTGCGGAAGCCGTGGTAGCCGTGGGAGGAACGCATGGCCGGAAGAATACGACCGGCCGTCGCAGATCCTGCGAACGCGGCAGCGACCTGCCTGAATCGTTCGAGGAAGGAGTTGTTAAGCGCTGCATCGGCGATTTGACGAAATCGTCAATTTGCCCGAATCGGAGAGTCGAGCCTGACTCGACTCTGTGCCGGCATGGCGCTGCTCACGCGCCCCCGGGTTGAGCTGCCTGCGGCCCCGGATCCGGCGAAGTGAGGATGCCGGACCTCCCCGGCTGACACCATCGGGCAACTTCGCTCTGTTGGGTCGGGCTGCACCTACATGCCGGGAAGGTAGGAAGCTCTGAAAGAACCCGAGGCAACGTTCGAAGCCTATTCCGCCTCCGGATGAATCGTCTCAAAGCGCCCTTGGGAATGCAGCTGGTGATCAGCAGGGGAGAGACCATAGAGACCGGATAGGTGATTCATTAGCCCCCGGAACCTATCCCTTGCGCCTCCAAGCCACCCCCCAGCCAGCGTGTTCAACCAAGGCGGATTCACCATCTCCACAAGGAGCTTTTCCTCGGCTTCTTGACGAGTTGCACAGACAGGCCCCTCGATTACCTCAGGCTTCCCATGGGCCAATTTGTCGCGAAGCGTGAAGAGCTGATTGGCGTACTGTAAAGGCTTGCTTCCCCAATCAAACTCCTTGCCTGCATGCAAATGCAGAACTTCGACCTTCTTCCTCCAGGGAATGCGCTCGATCTGATCCCAGAACTCAATGTTCCTGGCGCCCAAGGAGTTTAGATACGCCTCCACGGTGAAAGCCATAAACACCACGACCGGCAGCAGTTCCGCTGGCGAATGTACCCTCTTCTCCAGCTGCGAAATCATCAACATCAGGGCTTCGTAGGCTTTTCCCTGTGCGGTGAATTCCATGTATGGCTTGAACTTCTCCGTCCCCATAGCTACCCGGAATTGTCAGTGGCGTCACAGCCGTAAGGGTACATGCTCCATATGTGCGGCCGATTCGTCCAGCTCCCCGTAATCGACTTCGGCCAGCCGGGGCTGGCTGACCTTGCTCCCGGCCTGGCCGAGATCCAGCCCAGCTACAACCTTGCGCCGACGCAGCGCGCATCGGTGATCCTGGACCGCGGCGAAGGCCGGCAGGTAACTCGGCTGGCGTGGGGCCTGCTGCCGTTCTGGGCCAAGGCCAAGGGCCTGCAGGGTTCGACCATCAACGCCCGGATCGAGACGGTGGCTACCAAGCCGGCGTTCCGGTCGGCCTTCAAGAAGCGCCGGTGCGTGATCCCCATGTCCGGGTACTACGAGTGGTCGGTCAGCCCCGAGGACGGCAAGAAAGACCCGTGGTTCATCCACGCGGCGCAACCGCTGCTGGCTGCAGGTCTGTGGGAGGACACCAGCCCCCTACTCCCCGACGGGAACCTTGGCACCTTCACCATCATCACCGGCGACAGCAGCGGGGTCTCCGCCGACATCCACGACCGCATGCCGGTATGGCTGCAGGCCGGCCAGATCGATGAATGGATGGCAGTCAGCCCCGACGATGCCATGGCGATGCTGCTGGCAAGCTCGCCTCCGTCCATGGAGGCGTACAGGGTCGGCCGTGCCGTCAACACGCCACGCAACAATCGCGAGGACCTGCTCCAGCAAGTTGCGTGACGTCTACAGCAGGGTGGCCTTGCTGTCGTCCCAGCTCTTGATGATCAACTCTCTGAATTTCTTCCCTCTCCCCTGCCCGTCGCCGATGGTGTAGTCCAGCTGCGGCGGCACCAGGTCGAAGCCGGCGAACACATCTCGGACCTGAGGGTGGTAGTTGGTCGGGACCACGAAGCGCCCGGCCGAGATGCGCATCAGCTCTCTCAAGGCATCCTTACAGCTTTCCGAACCAATCAAAGGGAGACGTAATAACATCCCGCTGAACTAGCGCAAACAAGGCCAAGAACAATCCGGCCAGACGACACCCTACAGACGCCAAGTTTTTCGCTGGAGCCCCCTTCCAATCCAGCAGATCAACAGTACATTGCCAAACCACTACTGTGACGAGGAGCAAGGCTAGATAGACATCAACTGGAAAGCTACGAAAGAAGCCTTGGAGATCCCGCTTCATCCAAATTGCCGCGCCAAGCCATGCAGCGATCGCGAGGCAACTTAGCCCAACAAAAAGAGGTTTCAGCACGTTGTCGGCAACTATACTAAGGTGGCGGTGAGGTTTGAGTGCACTCTCGACCGGCTTAGCCGACCGCCCATTTTTCTGGTTTGCCATCAGCTTCCTTCTTGCCTGATAAGATTTTGTTTGATTCGAGCTCTTAAGCAGTTTCTTCGGCAGCTTCTTCCGCTTTTTCATCGACATTCCATTGCATCGCTCGGTGTTTGGACTCTACACGGACCGCCGAGAAAGTGGTAATTCCAAAAGCTCTTCTTTCAATAGTCCGACTATCGAGGAAGACAATCCCGCCGCTCTCGCGAGGGGACAGGGCCACGGCCAATGCCAAGTGCTGAGACTACCCGTGTTGCGGCGCCGCCTGGATGCTTGCCGGCATCCGGGCAGCGCCCAGCTTCGTCAAACGATCAATTCATAGAGCGGCAGATTCGGAGCAGCCTCCACCAACCTGCCTCCACGCACCCACACGTTGTAGGGCGGTGCCAGCTGCAGGTGGCCGAAGGCGCGCATCTGCACGCCGTCATAGGTGGTCAGGCTGCTGGTGCCATCGGAGTTGTGCGCAGTGACTGTGGCGATCAGCCGCGGGCTGCCGCCAACCAGGTCACCAAACTGGTCCCAAAGTTCAGTCCGCATCGGTGTAGTGCCTCTCCAGGGTTGCCGTTTGCTCAATCACCACGGCCCGATCGTCCGCCGAGACCTCGATGCGCAGCGACTCGCACTGGCCGTGCCACGTCCCGTCAGCACCGACGACCTCAACTAGGTCCAAGGGCAACATCAGTCCGATCTCGCCAGCATTCAGGGGCTGGGCGAACAGCGGCACCGTCAGGTCGACTGCCGCCTGTTCTCCGCGATCGCACAGGATGTTCCTGCCACGCTCCGCTCCTGCCGCAGGCACGGTGATCAGCGGGCTGCTGACCTGCTGGGCATAGAGGCGGCCCTCCTCGCCCGACCGGCGCACCTTGCATGTGACGCCCTTGCCGGCCAGTTCACCCGTCACCACGACAGCATCGTACAGGGGCGCGCTGCGCATCTGCAGGCTCTCCGTCAGCACGATGTCCTCCTGCAGCACATGGTCTGGCGGGGTTGCGCGCCAATCCCAGGGGCTCGCTGGATAGGCTGCACGCACGCGCATGGCGAGAGCGGAGGGGTCGGATTGGACAACGCCGCCACTCGCCTCTGCGAGCGCGCTGATGGCATCCAGGGGCGTACTGGCGTCGTAGAACCAAGCCCCAGCCGGCACGGTCCAATCGACAGTGTCGTAGTGGCTGGTGAAGCCGGTGTCGGCCAGTTCCTCGGCTACCAGCTGGGCCATGCTGCGTTCCTCGGTGGTCGCCTTGACCCGAGCCGGGGCGTAAGGCGCAGCAAGCAGCGCGGTCCGGGAGCGGCCGCTCAGGCGAACGCCACCCCCGCTGAATTCTCGTTGCTTCTGGAAGCTCTCGATGATGCCTGTCCAGACGTAGCCGTTGAGATTGATCTCAAACTGCCTGGGCCCCGCTGCGGTGGGCTTCAGCAGCGCGAGTTGCTGCGGATCGGCTAACTCAATATCGAATGTCCAGCCCCATGTGCCGCGACTGGAACTGAGCGAGATCCGCGTCACCTCAATGGGAGTGCGATCTGGAAGGCGGACAAGAGAGACTGTGTTGATCACGACGTAGGTCCTACGGTGAGGGCGCACCACATAGCAAGCAGTGACGCCCAGATTGAGGGGCGCGCGGCCAGGTTCCCGCACCAAGTCGCACCCCAGGTTCAGCGGAATCCGGTCGCCTGGTGCGAACGGAGTCTCAGGGTCTGGGCCAGGCGGGACAACCGGGCGTACTCCCCATTGCACTCGCCCGGCGCTACCCCAAGGCAGCCGGCGATGCAGGCGCGCGAGGCCCGGATGTGACCAGGCCCCGCGGAATGAAGGTGCGATTCTTGAAGAGCTGGTATCCCAAGGAAGCAACACGCCGCCCCATACCGAGAACAACTGCCGCCAGCCCAGTGCCAATCCAATGCCCAGCCGCCCGAGAGAGGAATTCCATGCCGCTTCGAGGGACCGGCGAGACCGCCCCATTGCGCCCCACGTGAACGGCATCATTCGGCGCGCGTCTCTCATCAGACCGCACCACGAACTGAACGTGGAGGCAGCGACCGTCGGCGACGCCCCCCATCCCGAAATCACAGAAGAGTGGCTCGCAAGAGTTCCTCCCCAGCTTGATGAAGCTCCCACAGCTGCGCGTGGAGACGATCCCCAAGGAGATGTTCGGTGGAGGCGCATCGACGTGGCTGCCTGCCAGCGCACGGCAACTGCTCGGCTCAGACCACGAATTACTGGCTGTTCGGGTTCTACAAACCAGTCCACACCAAGGTTAAGCGAAACATGGGCGCCGCCTCCTGGCGGCAGCGGCCCAAGGTTCAGCGATACATAACTCCCGTCTGTCATGGTCCGATCATCGGCGCTGGGCGCACTCGATCCTGAATGGCCGCGTTTACCAAGCCACGCTCATCCAGACCAATGACCAGGTACTCAATGTCTGCCAAGTGATCTACCCGCCAAGTTCCATCGCTCGCCGAACGCACGTCGGCAACGACCCGCATCGACCTACGCTCCAGGATTCGGACTCGCACGCTCTTTGGCTGGTTGAGAATCTTCGTTCGACCATCGGGGCTTAAGGGATCCGCCGGGTCAGCAGGCAGATCGCCGCCGAGATAGTACTTTCCCCGATAGACGAAGCGGGGGCTGAGCTGGACACCCATTCGCAGCGCTCTCATCACCATGGGCTGCTCATATCGAAAAGAAGTTGACCAAGGTCGATTGGATTAACAGCCGGGTTGGCACCAACCGCCGCGTACACTACCTTTGCTCGAAGCACCGTACCCGGTAGACCAGCCAGATCCTCAATAATCTGACCATCGGAGAACGGCCTCTCGTGCAACGGCACGAAGACGCCCGGCAGTGAACCTCGAATGATCCCTGCCCCTTCCACTACGAGTGCCCGTTCGAACATCAGTCCACCGGACACAGGATCAGGAAACGCAACTCCGGCACCCCCGAGCGAACTGCGAACGCTGCTGGCTGCCGAGGTGGCGAGCGCCAATGCAGCGGGTATTGCCGAGCCCTCCTGGGTATACGAGCGCAGCAGTGTCCCAACGGCCTTCGACGGCATGACACCCGAGTCGTTCCATCGACCTGCAGGCGCAGTAAAGCCTGGGATGGCCGAAGACGTATAAGCATCGAAGCCATTATCCATAATCATGAAGCGACTGGCGTCCCCGTCGCGATGGGAATTGATATCGCCCGCAAAGCAGGGAGTGATCGCGACCCCATCGTATCCAGCGCTTGCAACAGGAATGGGCGAAGCGAAGAAATAGAACGCCGTATCCGTGGCGATGATCTCCCAAGGCCGAATCGCGCTCGATGCGCTGTCTGACTTTACCCAGACCCTTCCGCCACTCGATTGCGCGGCGGTGGGAGCGAGGCCTGTCCCCACATCGATACTGGTCATCGTCTCGTAGGCCCGGACCCTCGCCACGCGAGGGTCAGCACCTGAATCATCAATCCGCAGATATACGCCGGAGCCCGTCTCAGCGCTGCCACGGTATGCGCGCTTATTGGTGCCCGAGAACTGTACTGCCCAGCCCGCCCCTGCTTTCGCTGCAGCACCTACACCGTATCCGTTGACCAGGACCGCGTCGAGCAATGCCACCATACTCCCAGACTGACCGGTAAGCTGAGGGGCGCCTGGATCGCTGTGACGATAAACCTTGGCGACAGAAGTCATTGGGCCACCCCCGCCACGTTGCCAATGACAAGGAATCGGGTGGAATCTCTGGCCCCTTCTGGCGTTCCTTGAAGGGTCGTGCGGATCATCCACACGGGTGCGAGGCCGCCGACCGTGTTGAAGCGCACCACATTGTTAGTGGACCAGCCGCCGCCCCACCCCTCCTTCCGCATCCGGAAGTACGGCTGCCCCGTGCGCGGGTTCAGCGGCGCAAGATCTGAAGTCGTGTTCCCCGTGCCGATAACGCCAACCGTCTCACCAATCAGTTCAAACTGTGTCGCGGAAGTGAACCTTACAGCCCAGCGCTCGGTAATTGCATCGGCGTTGGTCACCACCAGCGGGTAGTCGGTGTCGTTGTAAGTGCCAGGCGCGACGCTCCCAGAGGGGAGATCTGCCCAGACATTGGACCAGGCCGCCTGATCAAAGAGGTTCACTACCCTCGCCTGTAGATCCAGCGAGCCATTGGCTTCGCCCAATCGCAGCGCGGTGCTGATCATCGCCTCGCCTGCCGGGAAGTCGTGGCTCAGGCCAGTGTTGATCTCGATCTCACCAGTGATCTGCGGTTGCACCACCAGCCGCCGATCCTCAACACGCTCGCTGATCGTGATCGGTAGGGTGTAGGCGGAGAGGTTCAGCGGATCACTGAACTTGAGCGTTCCCACATCCAGATCAGCCTCAAACCATGCCGCATCCACCGGTGCACCAAGCGCGTCGCGCACCTCAATTGCAGCCACCCGCCCCCGGCCAAAGGAAACTGTCTGATTCGCCTGCGGCGAGGCCACCACATGCTTTGCGGTGTGATGAACGAGCACCGTCTGTCCTGGCTTAAAAGCCGGTGCGCGCCCATCGCTCGGCAGGCGCACGGAGGATAGGCCGATCACGACCTCGGAGAGCGGGATCGAGCGATACACCACCGCTCCCATGTGGATGGACCCCGCTTGCACCAGCGTCGGCCGCCAGATCCGGTCACCCTCGACAAGATCCGGATCAAACCAGGGCTGACCCTCATTCCCGGCTACCGGTACCAGCTCGCCGAACTGCACTTTCGCTACGCCACTCTCCCAATCCACAGACCCACGGATCTGCGCGCCGGAGATGGCCCCATTGATGTCGGCCGTTGCCGTGAGCATCTCACCATCCAGGCGGTTGGCTCGCAGCGTGAACATGCCCGGCCGCAGTGGCGAGCCCGGTGCGCGGAAAAAGCTGTTGGCGACGCCGGGGTCACCAATCCGCGTCAGCAAGGACTGGATCTGCACGTTGTTGGTTCCACCGGCCAACCACTGGGTCAGGCTCACCACTCCAGCTGTGTAGTCGATCGTCCCGGCATAAACACCCGCCCCGGTCATGGGGTCGACGCTGTGGTACAAGCCGCCGCTGCGGTCCACGTAGGTGCGGCCACGGAAGCTGAACCTCACGCTGCCAGGCACGATGCTGTCGCTGATGGTCGGCGTCAGCTGCAGGGAAACCGGCGGAAGCTGCAGAGATTCTTCAGCCGCTTCCGAGCCGGCGCCCGCCAGCGTCCATCCGACCGAGATCAACGTGCCAGCAGAGAACTGTGCAAGCACGTCCACGCGGCCATAACCCACCACCTTCAAACGCCCCGAGCGAAGTTCGTACTGCGGGTAGGAGACCTGACGAATCATGAACTTGCCGGCCTGGAGCGTAACCGCGCCGGTGCTGTAATTGATGGCCCCTAGCGCGGTGGTAGCAGCCGTGTCGCCTACCGAGACAGCCACCAAGTTGCCGTTACCGTCATCCTTCGCGATGACGCGCATTGGCTGCGGCGCGGAAGCCAGGTCATAGGCATCCCGCATCACGGTAACAACCCAGTCAAGCATTACCGAGCCTGGCTTGACAGGACCCTGCGGCAGGCTGAACGAAACCAAGCCGTTTCCATCAGGAACCGGCTGCGGCGCGGCATGAAGCGGCTCACCCCAGTCGTAACTCACCGCCACCACGCTGTTGGCGTCTGGCAGCGTCTCCAGCTGCAGGAGGCACTCGCCCGTTGCGTAGGTGATCGAACCGCGAAGCTCCGACCCGACGAGCAGGCCACCGACGCCGTTGTCGACCACGCTTACACTGGCGCCCCCTACCCGGACCGTGAGGCGTACAGTGCCGGGGATCGCACCTGCGTGCTCCAGCAGGAACCGCAGTGCAGGCGGCTTGATGTTAGTGTCACCGGCACGGGCCTCGGCAATGATCGGCGTGCCCCAGGCAGTGATGATGCTGCTGTCCAGGTCGGGTAAAGCGCCGGCCGTCAGCACCAACGACCCGGACATGTAATTGATGGTTCCACTGCCCTGCCCAGGCTTGCCGACGAGCTGGCCGCGGCCATTGTCGGTCAGGCGATACCACCGTCCGAGCGCACGGTAATCCACCACGACAGTGCCCGGCGCCGGCAGCGGCTCCAACTGGGCCAACCAGACCATACCCTGGTTGTTCTGGGTCACCGCAATCTCGTCGGTGAAGCCCTGCATTGGGATGGTGCCGGCAGGAGTTGCGGTGATACTAACGCTGGTGCTGCCAACGCCGGTGGCGTGAACAATTGATACGGCGCCAGCCTGATAGTCGACGGTGCCCGACCAGGGTGTCAGCGCCGCAGAGGCCAGGCCGCCGGTGCCGTCATCCGTCAGCTCGATACTGCCCACCAGCACCTTCACACTGCCGACGGCCATGCCCGTCCCGAGGAAGCGAGTGACCGCAACTCCCGCCGCGAAAGTGCTACTGAAGCTCAGCGCCAGGCTGTTGGCCGGCCCCGAAGGAACGTGACTCAGCGTTCCCATGCCAGCGAGAACATCGCTCACGGCGGTCTCTGCCGTCGAGGTAGGAACAATCGGGACGTAAGGCGAATCGATCTGCACAGACAGATCGCCGGGCTTCCCCGCCGCGGTAAGCCGCTTCACGCTGTGGTAGCTGGTGGCATCGACTACATTGGTCTCGTAGATGCGGGTGCCCGGCTTCGTTGCCGTATACCGGATTACCTCCTGGCCGTAGAAGTTGAGCAGCAGCGCGTTGACCAACTCGATCACCAGCACGTCGCGCTCGAACGCGCCCTGGTCATCGGTAAACGTCCGGGTCGTACGGGAAAGCACGGTCTTCACCCTGACGTACTGCTCCCCCGGGTCGCGGCCCGAGGCCGCTAGCGTCAGCAGGCTCAGATTGTCGTTGATGTCCGGGCTCGGTGCGTCCTTGGTGGTATAGACCTGAATGGTCATCTGGCCGCTAAAGTGGTCACCCAGCAGAATGAAACGCGATTCGGTACCACGTGTGATGTAGCTCTCCACGCGATTCTTGGCGTCCAGGCGCACGTCGCTGTAGGAGCCGGTGGCGAACATGGTCACCGTCACTCGCGGATCAGACGGTGGGTCGATTAGGACCGCGATCGCATCTTTCAGAACGTCAGGGCCCGGGGTGTCCACGTGCACGAACATCTTGCGGAGCGTGGAGCGGCCGGTGGTCCGCTCTTCATCACCGATGTCGGGGAAGAGGTTGTTCATCGCTCCATCGACGATCTCGGCCTGGACCATGCGTCCACCGCCATCAGGGTTGTCGGTGAGGCGCTGCGATTGGCGCATCTTGATATCGGTTGCAAGAATCGTCATTGGTCAGACCGTCATAAGGCGAAGGGTGATGGAGAAGTAGTCGGCATCAATGGCAGGAGTGGCGAAGCGCAGCGGCTGGGCATCCAGCGCAGACCCATCCGTGCGCAGCCACCGCACCTGGAACGTGCGCTCGCCGCCGTTGTGGGCCGGCAGGATCAGGTGCATCGGCGCTACCTGGAGCTGCTCGGTCAGGGACTGCAGCTGGCGCAGCACGTCCAGCTGGATGGGGGCGACGTATGCCTGCCCATCGCGCGTGGTCTGTAGCGTGATCGGGCGGCCTGCCTGCCGCGCAGACTCCTGGACGATCAGCGCCCCGCTCAAGCTGTGGCGAACCTGCTGCCCGACACGCCAAGCAGTGAATTCGTCCGTCCATTGCAGATCTGCCGGAAGCTCGACCCCGGCGAGGACGACCCGGCTCATCGCGGCCCCCGGATCGATACCGCGCGGCTTCGCTCAATCTTCCGCAGCACGATGGGGGCGACCAGCCCTGCGATGCGCTCGGCCTGTTGGATTTCTGCAGCAGTTGCACCAGCCACCACTTCTTTGCTGGGAGCCTTCCAGTCAATCGTGAGAACCTGCTCTTTCGTATCGCCAGCCTGGATCCGCGATGCGTCGGCCCTGGCTTGCGCCTCAGCCTCGGCCAAGGCTGCCTTGCGGCGCTCTTCGGCTGCCTGTTTTGCCGCACGCTCCTTCTCCAATCGTTTGGCCTCGATCTGGTTTTCGAGCTGAACGATGGCGTCAAGCTCACCAGCGCCAACCAGGTCGAAGCGCTCGGCAAGCTCCTGCCGCTTTCCGGAGATCTCGTCCATGCCGTCCAGCAGCTTCTTCTGTTCCTCCGTGTACTTCGCCAGGTCCTGACGCTGTCGGTAGAGAGAATTCCAGATGTTCGCGAATTGCTGCAGGCTGTTCGGCCCGCTCATTTGACCCAGCAGTTCTCGGGTCTTGTCGGAGATTTCTCCCATGTTGAGGGAGAATCCACGGGCGGCTGAGGATGCGTTACCGAGGTTGTCGCCGGCCGCAGCGGCGCCGGCAGCCACTCGCTCCACGCCACTACCCGCCTCATCAGACGCCTGCTTGACCTCTTTCAGGGCACCTGTGACCTTCTGCGCGCCCTGCTCCACGCGCCCCATAGCCGACTCGCCCTTCGTGCCAAGTTCGCCCAATGCGTCACCCGTCTCGTAGATGGCGCCCTGCACATCCAGTTGCGACTGCACCTGGTTCCGGCGCCATGCGTCACTGTCGGCCACAGCAGCCTTGGCGGTATCGGCATACGCTCTGAACGCACGGCGCACGTCCTCGACAGACGCTTTGCCACTGGCAGCGCCCTTGCGGATGGTCTCGAACGCCTCCCAAGCCGAGTCACGCGCGGCGTTCAACGACTGCTGCGACTGGATGCCAAGACGTTGGAATTCATCGGTGAGGGGGTTCAGCCCGGCCTCGATCTCTCGAAGCCGGGCACGCAGTGCGGCGGCGGCGCGGGCCGCCGAATCGAAGCCGACCCGCCCCTGCTCGCCAGCCGCTTGCAGTAGATTGCCGAGAGTGCGCGCCTCGTCCAGCGTGGCGACGTTGCCCAGCGCTGCCTTGAAGGCAGTCTCGATCTGGGCGCTGGTCGCCACTGCGTTCTCGGTGATTGCCCCGAAAGCGGCGATCGTATCACGGCCAGCCTGGGTGAAACTGACCCCAAGCTGGCCCGAGGCCACGCCCAGCTTGGTCATCGCGGCAAGCAGGGTGGTTTGCAGCACCGCCGCTACGTTCACTGCCGCCTGCGGCAGCGAGTTGAATGCCGCTTGCGTCGCACCTTGGAACCGGGCGAGCTCTTCACCTGACAGCTGCTGCAGCGTCGCGAGGAGGCCATCACGCACGTTTCGCTCGGCCGCAGCACCTTGAGTGGCAATGAAGCCCAGCGCTTCGCCTACCGAGCCGAGGCTAGCCGTATCGGCGAAGTTGAGTCCTGAGAACATCTTGCGGATCGACTCCGCTGCCAGCTTTGCGTTGCCATCAATTCCGTTGAGCTGCGCCACAACCTGCTGGGCCGCACCGCCAATTCCATTTGCGAGCGCATCAGCAGCGGTCTTCACACCAGTCCGCAGGGAGGAGAAGCCCGTGGAGACATCCAGCAGCCGCTGCGTGACCTGACCGAGCTGCTGCAGTTGCTCTGCCGATGCGACGCCGGCCTTCTGCTGCATCAGCAGGAATCCTTCCTGCGCAGTGAGGTACTGCTCCAGGCCCGACAGCCGCTTCTCGTAGGCCTGCCGCTCGGCCTCACCGAGCTTGGCAACTTCCTCGGCCGACTTGAGGACCACGTCACGGTATGCAACGAAGGACACCGCCTGCTGACGAAGTTGCAGCGCGGAGTCGCGCACCTGGCTGATATAAACCCGCTGCGCTTCACCGGCGCGCTTCAGCGCCGGGTCGTGCTGCTTCCAGATATCCTGCGCCACGGTCTTGAGGACATCCAGACCACCTATCGCCGCTTCCAATCCCAGCACGGCCACCGTGATGGGTACTACCTTCGGCATGCCCCGCAACAACGCGCCGAACCGACCGATACCCCGACTGCCGCTTGCGACCGCTGCATTGTTGGCAATCTGCGCGTTCGTGGTCGCGATCAACGCTGCGCGCCATGCGTTCAGCTGGAGCAAGGCCCCTACGATCTTGAACTGCGCATACGCAGCAGCCATCAGGCCGATCACACGAGCATGGTCTACAACCCACTGCGTCGCGCCCTTCACCGCCTCTGCCGTGGTGATGATGGCCTGGGCGGTCCGCTTGGCCCAGCGGGACAGGCTGCCATCGGCGGCAAGTCGATCCAGCGTGGTCAGCAGGGTGGTGAGCTGTTCCTTGAAGTAGGTCAGCACGCCTTGGTCGGCGACTTCCTGTTTCCAGTCCTTGAAGCGATCGGTGGCCGTCTTCCACAGGCCGGCGATGGTGCCCACCTTCGCGGCGGCGGCAGCGCCGCCATAGGATTCCGCCAGCAGGTCGAGGATGATGGCCTGCGCCTTTGCCACCTGCCCGGTAGCTTCCAGGCTCTTGATCAGCGACTTCTGGCTGTCATCCAGCGTAAAGCCCTGCTTGCTCAGGCTCTCCATTGCCTTCGACGGCGTCTGCAGCGCCTTGCCTACGACCTCGGCAGACTGCTCCAGCGACATGCCCAGCCGCTGGGCCTGGTCGATGGTGATCTGCATCGCCGCCGGGAACTGCTCGCCCACGATGTTGGTGTACGACAGCAGGCGGACCTGGGCGGCGCTGATCTGCCCATCATCGAAAAGCCCACTCTGCAGCTGCTGGCGCATGGCGGCCAAGCTCTGCGCAGTGAACTCGCTGGTGCGACCCGTGGCGTGCAAGGCCGCTTCCAGCTGAGCCAGTTCCTGCTCAGCGTCGCTGCCCTCCTTCACGATGGCCTTGATGCCGTCAACCACTCGGTTCAGGCCGACGAACGCGATCGCACCAGCGGCGACTGCCTTGAGTCTGCCGAACCAGCTGACAGTGCTCTCCGTGGCGTCCGCCAGGTCGCCGCTGCCGGCGGCGGCATCAGCGGCGCGCTCCTGGTACTCGGCCAAGGACTTTGCCGCTGCTTTGCTGGTAGTGGCCTGCCTGCGGAAGGCAGCCTCTGCCTCATCGATCTGCTGCTTGCGCCGACGCCCCGCTTCAGCCTCTGCTGCGGCAGCCCGGGCCTGCTCAGTGAGCGCTGCCGCGCTGCGGGTCGCCTCGATACGCAGGCGCTGCTGGTGATCGGCCAGGTTCGCGGTGTGGATGCCGAGCGAAGAAAGCTCGTCGTCGGCTTTGCCTACGGCGTCCCATTGCTCGTTGAGCGCCTTTTTCAGGCGCTCGCCCTCCTTACGTAGATCGCGCTGGGCTGCCAGCACCTCGCGGGACGGCTTTTCCATCTCCCCGATGCCAAGGCTGAGCGCCAGCGCGGCCTTCTGATTGTCATCAAACTGCCTTTCCAGCTCTGCGAGATCGGCCAGCATGCCGTCGAAGGCATCCGCTTTGGCCGCTGCCTCGTTCAGCCCAGTGAGAGAGTCGAGCAGCTTCGTCGCCTTGCCAGCGGTCTCGACCGAAACATCCCCCAGATCGCCAAACGCGGCGCGCAGCTCATCCACGCCCTCGCGGCCCTGCGTTTCGATGACGACCCGAATTGCTTCTTCCAGCCGATCAGCCATTGGAGCTTCCGTTGACGCGCCACTGGCGGCGCAGTTCAGTCAGGTAGGTGGTGTGAAAGCGCTCGATCAGCCGGCGACGGGCCTCCAAGGCGCGGCTGTTGCCATCAGCACCCGAGAGCATCTCGAACGGGCTTGGCCCTCGGAGGATGCGAACGGGGCCACGGCCGTGGCGCTTTTGCTGCGCCCTATCCCAGGTGCGCACACGGATGGCCTTTCGGCCCTTGATCGTGGCGATGAAGGCACCGTCGTACGTCTTCGATTCGCCCACGCCAATGCCCGCCGTGGCACCTCGGGAATTGCGGCCAGCCCAGCGCCCGCCGAACTCGATCAGCGAGATCTGCCGCGTGCTGGCCCAGATCGAAAGGAAGTCGTCTCTGCCACGCTTACCGGTGCTGTAGCCGCGCTCGCCCGTTTCTACGCGATACATCCCGCGCAGCGCAGAGGCGCGGATGTTGTAGGAGGCACGGACCTCCTGCGCAGTAGCCGGCCCAGCCCGGCGCTGCAGACCAATGAACGCCCGCTGCACCGACAGGTCGTACCGATTCAGCACCTCGCCAGCCAGGTCCGTCAGGCCATGCAAGCCTTTTGCCCGCCGGCCGCTGGCGTAGTACTTGAGCAGGTTGTTACTGCGATTGGACGCCACGGTGCCTTTCCTGTGTCAAACCGGGAGGGCGCCCTCCCGGCGCCCTCCCCTCGCTGGGGTCACCAGCACGCTCAGCCGGCCGACTGCGCTGCGATCTTGAAGGTGTAGAGATCGGTCTCGCCGGCCTGGAAGATGACCGGGCCGGTCAGGGTCACCTGGATCGGCTCGTCACTGAACCAGTCAACGTCACCATCGACGGTCAGGTCGACGTTGGGAATGGTCAGCAGGCCTTCGTCGCCACTAATGCGGTCCTGCATGTCGCCCAGGATCTGGAACGACTTGCTCGGGGTGGTGCCGCCGCTGATTGCGGTTTCCAGGTAGGCATCGAAGTTGTAGTCGGCCGTCACAACATCACCGGCCTGCAGCGCGCCACCCTTCTTGGGGATCAACAGACCATGGCGGGGGTCGAGGTCATAGTCGGCGCCCTTCACCAGGTCCACTGCGCCCTTCTTGAACGCCGGCGCCGGCGTTGCTTCGATGAAGTTGTGCGGCAGCTTCACGGGGGTATCCACGCTGCCAACAATGACCGACACAGCGGTGGCCGAGCCGGCTGCCACAGTGGTGTTGACCAGAGTGCCGTACAGCATGCGAGCCAGGAAGGCCGTCGGCACTTCCAGCGCGGTAATCGAGACGTTGGTGACGCCCGGATTCGAATCCTTGTGGATGATCTGCTGATAGCGAGCATCGCGGCGCTTGCTCTTGATCTCCACTGAATCGCCGGCTTCGTAGCTGAAGGTCAGCGAGGACTGCTCCAGGGGCTGGTTACCGAACTTGTCGGCGGGCTCGGGAATGACGGGGACGCGAACGCCCTCGGCGCCGTGCTCCCAGAAGCGCAGGTCACCTGCGAATTTACGGACTTTGGGCTGTGCCATGGTTCTGGTTCCTTTACGGGTTGGACACGGGCTCAAAGGTCTCGGTCAGACCAGCCCGCGCGGTGATCTGAGCGACTACGGCGGTATGCCCGGCATCGTCCTCCAGGGTCGCCAGCTGGGTTTCCAGCAGTTCGAAGCTGGTCACCCCCAGCGGCAGCGACTTCTCTTTGAACGTCAGGGCGCGAATCAGGTCGTGGCGCGCGCGATGAACGAGCAGCCTGGGATTCGCTTCATCGCTGCCACGCGGAACTTCGAACTCGATGGTGATGGCCGCATCGGAGCTGGACTGGGCCACACCGCCGCCACTGCGCGAAAGCTGGCGGACAGAGATGATCGTTGCCGGCTCGGTGCAGTTCTCGCTGATCTCGGTTTCATCGATGATCACGGCGCCCGCACCAATGTCAGTGCGGAAGCCACTGCTGCGCAAGATCAGGCGGACACGAGCAGCCAGGAACTCCACCAGCTGCCACGACAGCGGCTCTGCCAGGTCAGACACGGGTCACCAACCAGCGGCTCTGCGAGCCGTCATCGCTGATCTTCTTGCTATTGACGAAGACCTCCGTACCGAACGCGCTCGAAACCAGCTCGAAGCGATCGCCCTGGTCAGGCGCTACGTCCGAACGCAGGTACGCGATCTCCACACGCCCGGCCCTGAACTGGCGCAGTTCACCGATGGTCTCAACGTCCCGCTCCACGTAGGCACGCACACCCTCGGTTGCCGCACCATCCTTGGCCGTGTACCGACCTCGCGACGCCATGCCCGCCAGCGTAAAGGCGGCGTGCAACGTGCCATCCAGATCGCGTAGGAAATCGGGCTCGTTCACCGGGCACCTCGCGAACAGAGCAGCGCGTAGGCCTGAAGCCCCCTCACTTGTGCGTCGCACTGGGCGGCGGCGCCAACAGCTCGGCCCGCACTCTCAATTCGGTCGTCGGCTCGACCATCAGGCTGGCTGGCGGCAGCGGCGGCTGCGGACAGCTCGGCGGTGGCGACGGTCGCTTGCCAGCGCTGGTGCAGGCGCTGGTTGCCATCGCGTAGATCAGCAATAAGGCGATCAGATGCTTTCTGTGCATCGTCCTTCTCCCTTTCATATGTGGCCGCCAAGTGATTGGCGGCTTGAGCGTTGGCGCGTTCCGCTGCAAGCACGTCATTCGCGTGAGCCAGTGCCGTCGCAGCGGCATCACGCTCATCTCGAGCTTCGTCTCGGGCTGCGGAGGCGATGTCGGCAGCCCGGTGCGCTTGAGCGACCGAACCCCTCTGCCAAATGACCAGCACGCTCAAGCCAAGCAGCAGCGCCAGAAGCACCCGATTCATGCCACAGGCTCCTCGACGGGAGGCACGACCACCCCCAACTGCTTGAGAGCGGACTCCAGCGAGATGACACGAAGCCTCAACCTATGAGCATCCTCTTGCGCCTTCATGCGCAAGCGAACCTCCTCGTTGTACTGCTTGACCACCTCCGCCTGGGAGGCTTCCAACGACTTGACCCGCTCAACGAGCCCGTTGAGCAGATCTACGTTGGCATCGGTCTCGGTGCGCTCCTTGCGGCGCGCCAGAACCGCACCCCACGTTTCCCGGAGGAGCCACAGCGCTACTGCGCTGGCGGCCAGCCACCAAGGCGCGCCAGAGCCTTCTGCGCCCCCGATCACTTCAGCGCCTCGGCGACGCCGGCAGCAACCACGTCTGCACTCCAGTACATGCCGCCGTTCTCGTGTTTGGCAATGGCGGTCGCGAGTCGCCCCAAGGTCACAGGGTTATCCAGGCGAATCACTTCCAACGGCGACACGCCGACCGCCGCCGCAACCTGTCGGACGTAAGCGCCCGTATCGTTCTCCACCGGTGGTGCCCAGCGTCCGATGATCTCCTTCACCGTGCGCAGGCCATGCTTGCGCTGGTAAGTGAGCAGCGTCTTTGCCAAGGCTCGGAACCCGGCTTGCGGGGTCAGGAACACGCAGAAGCGCTGTTCGCGGGCGATTGCTGCGGCGGACCGATCCTCACCCTGCCACGGCGTGCTGGTGCGGTCGATATTGCCAGGATTGTTGTTGCGTACGCCGCGCGGCGAGCTGGTGGTGCCCATGCGATCCCCCGTTGTCGCTGTGGAAGAACCGGCACCGCTCACGCCACCCGGGCATCTGTGAGCGGTGCCGGCCAGTTTGATTACGCCTTGGTGGCGTTGCCGGGCGAAAGCCGGACTTCGGCCGTCGTCTGGCCGGTGGAGCCGGCGGCCCAGGCGAACGCTGCGCCGGTGATGTCGCCGGCCACGACAGTCGCGGAACTACCATCGACTGCCTTGGCGCTTGCGCTCCACACCAGCTTTTCACCCTGCTCGAAGACCGCCGTCGGCACCTTCGGCAGCGTGAACACGCCGCCCAGGGCTACGCTGCCCGTCGCGCCGGCGGCGACGTTGACCAGGGCAACCCCCAGCTGATGACCGACGACAACCGCCTGACCCGATGCAACCTGCTGTTCGGTGGTGTTGGTCCAGGGGATCACGTCCCCATCGGATACGAAGTTCTGTGCCATGTCTCAGTGCTCCAGTTGGGGATCAGCCGCAGCGCTGCACGCCGCGATAGTCGAGGGCGGCAATGCCGAAATCGAGGCGGGCCTTCCAGCGCACACCGTCGACGGTGAAGCCTTCCTCGTAGTCCAGGAAGGGTTCGGTGATCCCATCAAGGAATGCGACCTCGATGGCCGGACAGTCGTTCGGATCGGCGAACAGGTACCACTTGTCGTCCTTGATGCGCGCGGTGTCGACGATGTCGCGGAAGAGACCCTGCACAGCGTTCGGGCGTTGCAGCTTCCCTTCAGCGTCCGGGTCGTACTCGGCCTTGTTGGTGACACGCGCGGCACTGCCGTATTTGGTCGGACCGAGCCAGAGTGCCGGCGACAGATCCAGCACATCATTCCCGCCCACGTCCTTCTGCTGGGCCAGCTGGACGCGCATCGCGTCGACCGAGGTGACGCTCGGCACTGCTGCCGCCAGGATGTTGCCGTGGTCGGCGTGGAACAGCGTCTTGTTGGAATCCAGCTTCGGATTGCTGGCGAGGAACGCATACGCGTCGGCCTCAATGGTCCGCTTTGCGGCACGACCGAAGGCGGTCGCCAAGCCGAGGAACGCACCCAGGTCGTCGTTGATGATCGCCTGACGCGTCAGGTTGATGGTGTTGCCCTTGGTGCCAGCGGTGATGGTTGCCTTCTCGCCGTCCGGGATCTTCTTGTTCTTGAACTCGCCAGCCTCGGTCAGCTTGTCCAGGTTGCCAATGCTGCCCACGCGGTAGCGCGAATGCTCGCGGAAATCACTGACGGTGCCGGTGACGCACCAGCGGGACCAGGTGTCCGGCGCAACGGCGTAGGCCGCCTGCAGCGCCTTGTGCATCGTGCTTTCGAGCAGCACCGGGAAGTCACTTCCGCTCTGCGTGAACGCGCGGCCGACCAGCTCCAGCTTCGCCATGCCATCGGTGCGTACGCCGCAGCGCTCCAGGCTACGACGGGCCAGATCCATCAGGGTCAGGCCGCGCACTGGATTGTCACCGGTGAGCGCGAAGATCCGCTTGGTTGCGGGATCGATCACCTGGGCTCGGTGCAGCAGCGCATGCGTCACAGCGGAGCGCTGCAGATCCTGCTCGTCCTCGGTGACGCTGATGCGGTTGATGTTGCCGCCAGCAGCGGCGTCGCGCTGCTCCAGCGTGGTCAAGATCAGGCCACGCACGTGGTCGACCGAGTGACCAGCGCGAATCCAGCCAGCTGCATGCTCGGTCTGGCCGTGGCGAGCTGCCAGCTCCACGATGTCGGCTGCGCGCGTGTCACCTTCCGGAGCCTGAGCTGCGGCCGGCGCTGCCGGAGCCGGGGTGTTGTTGATGGGTTCCTGCTGGACCGCCGATTCGGCGGCGCGGGCGGCGGGCTGAGGCATGGTGTGCTCCTGCGACGATGCGCTACGGGTGAATACACAGGGGGTCCCCTGTGCGGGTTGATTGCTGCGGGTACCTGCTGCCGGGTCGGCCGGCACAGTGACGAAGCTGATCTCGCTCGGCGTCCACTCCACCGCGCGGTAGATCGGCAAATCGCCGGGGTTGACGGCGCGCTCGATCTCATAGCGCTGCACGGTGTAACCAACCGAGATATTGCGAATGATTCCGGCACCGATATCGGCGATTACGCCGGCCAGCTCCTCGCGGCCGGAGAGACGGATAAGGGCGTGGCCTTCACCATTGGAGAGCCAGGCGCGATCAACCACACCCATCTGTGAGCCGATGCCCCAGGTGTTATGGCTGTCCAGGACCGGTGCAGCGCCAGACGACAGACGCTCCATGTTGCAGGCAGCCTCATCAACGACCAGCTCCTCCCAGTAGTACGTGTCATTCCACCAGTCGTAGCGGCGCACTCGGGTACCGGCGGTCCACTGGAGTTCGATCGTGCGTGCCTCGCTATCGAAGCTGGTCGGCTGCAGCTTGGCCTCACGCAGCTGCGGGGGCATGAGGCGCGTCGTACCGTCCTGCGTCGGAGCCTGGATTGGCTGGGGCATGGTCATTCCTCGTTGGTTGTTGAGGCGTCGACCAGGCCGGTCCGGGCGCCACTGGATTGAAGGAAAGTCATCAGACCGAGGGCGCCGGTCTCTTTCATCCGCTTGAAGTCCTTGCCCATCTCGACGTACACCGCATCCGGGTCGTAGCCACGCCGACGCAGCGCCTCACTGGGGGAGTTGAGACCGGCGCCCATCGCTGCGATTTCCGATTCGATGTCCTGCTTGGGGTTGACGTAGTCCCAGCGCGGCGTGCTCCAGTCGGCAGTGCTTCCCGTGGAACGGACCCCACCGCCAAGCGCAGCTGCTTCGTCAAACCAGCGCCAGATCGGCTTACACATCTGCGGGACTAGCACCAGCCACTGCATCTGCTCGCAATCACGACGGAACTCCATCTGCCGGATGCGGGCACTGGAGAAGTTCACCTCACGCATATCACCGGTGGCCGACTCGTACGGGACACCGATGCCAGCAGTGATGATGTGCGCGTTAAACTTGCAATACTCGACGTAGCCCCCTGCCGGCTTTGGCTCGACAGTCTGGAACGCCGTGGCACCAGTGATGTGGGTGACGCCACCGCTGGGCAGTGGCCCAAGGTCGGTGACCTGGTCGCGATCTGAGCCGAGCTGCGAAGGGCCGTCATCGTCCGCGTTGGACATCGAGTCGATGTCGCCACTGACGATCACACCAAGCCGCGCTTCCAGGTTCTTACGCGCGAGCTCGGCGTCTTCGTACAGCATCAGATCGCGCACTCGCGCGATCACCGGGGCGAAGCGCGTAATGCCGCGTCCCTGCCCGGGGCGGACGGGGTTGTAGAGGTGGATGATGTCGGATGCCGGCACCAACGAACTGCTCAAGCGTACAGAGCCACGCACAGCCTCACCGGGATGCGCTCCGAACAACCAGTAGCCGCGAATCCGACCGATCGCGTCGTACTCAATGCCGTTGATGATCTGACCACCGCCAGACGCAGACCCGTTCTTGTTCCCGTCCAGCCAGTCAATCTCCAGTACCTGAAGTTGCAGCGGGACTGCGAGACCGTCCGACTGACGCCTGGTGCGGCGGCGAATCATGACTTCGCCGTCCTGCTCCATCGCGCGATACGCGGTAGCCATGAGGCCGTAGATGTCCGACTTTCCATCAGCATCCGCCACATCGGCCCAGCGGCCCCACAGGATGTCCAGCGCGGAAGCGTTTGGGCCTTCGGCCTTGGGAGTAATTCCGGTCCCGATCGTTGCGCTCACCAGCACCTGGAGGGACCGCGCGCAGTACGGAACGTTCTGCACCAGCGCCCGAGCCCGGTTGCGCAGCTCGCGGGCGTCTGCCAGGTGATCGGTGTTCGCGCTGGCCCCCGCCCTACGAACACGCCAACCGTCAGTGCGTGAAGCGCCCTCGTAGGCACGTACCGCGTCCAGCGTTGCTCTGGCGCGGTGACGCTTCAGTGCTGCCTGCGGAGAAATGGCGCCGATGACCCTGTCCAGCAGCGAGGCCGCCATGTCAGAAGCCCCTCAGCGTCGTGAAGCGGTAGCGGCGTGTGGCCGACTTCCGTCGGCCAGCCGTCGTGGCGGCAACCTCAGCTTCCATGCGGTCCAATGCCGTCAACATGGCTTCGACGGACTGATACGTGATCTGACGATCACCATGCCGAACGGACAACTGACCGCTGGCGATGGCGGCCTTCAGCCTCTGCACATCGTCTTTGGTCCAGCTCATCAGTGAGGCATCCGCGAGATCATGGATGCAAGTTTCCTGATCAAGTGCGGGTGAGTCTCGGGGAACTCACCCGCACCCCCTACTCATTGGCGCAAGGCTCATCCAGCAAGCGGTACAGCGTCCGTCTGTCAATCCTGAACCTCCTGCACAGCGACCGTACAGACTCCTGTTGCTGCATCCCCTTTCGGATCTCATCCACAGGGTAGGCACTGATTTGCATGCTGGCGGGGATGTACAGATCCTGTGCTGGGTACTCCTCGACAAGGTAGGCCACCACGGCCTCCACAACGCTGCGTATATCGTCGCTATCACATCGCAGGCGTAGCGCGGCGCCGACCGCGAGCTCCTCCGTCAGCTCACTGATTCGTACCTTGCTTCGGACTGTGTTCCTGCTCACCACTGCCTCCCCGTGCTGCGAGGCTGCGCGGGACGTTGCCGGCGAGGCACACTCGATGTTTCACGGGAATCAGTGGACGTGTCGGCCTCCGACGCAGCACCTTGCGTTTCGCGTGAAACGTTCACGCTTGGTGGCGCAGCCAGCCTTTGTTCCAAAAGGTCCCAATCGGAACGCGTGAAGCGGTTGATGCGGACCTCTGGGTGATGGGTCGCCGCGTAGGCATACACCCATGTGTCCAACGGCTCGTTTCGGGTCACCTTCTTCTCAAAGCGATTCTTAACAGGGTTGTAGACCTCCGACACCAGGCCTGGGAAGAACTCATCCGGCAGCTGGTCACTGAGGTGGACCATGCGATTCTCGGGCTTACGCTCGGCGTCAGCCGACAGACGGCTGTAGAGGTAGTGCTTGGCTGCAACGGTGCCCACGTGGTTGATGGTGATGCCGCGCTTGTCAGTCTTGCCCTTCCAGGTGACGTCAGCCAGCTTGCCCTTGGACAGAACGGGAGCGTTGTTGGGTACAGCACCAAAGATGCACATTGGTCGGGTGATGCGCCGCTGACGGACGTAGTTTTTGACGGCCTCGGTGCGGTGACCACCAGCGTCGATGGCCACTGCCATCGGCCGGAGCAGCGCGCCATCGTCGCGCTCGATTGCGCGGTTGAGCAGATCGGTCAGGGCTACCCACACCGCTTCCTCGGCCGGATCGCCCTGCAGCTCCACATAGTCCAGCGTCCATGCGGTCATACCACGTCCCCAGCCGACGACATGAACGGCAAGACGGTTGTCCTGCGTATCCACTCCTACGGTGATAGCCAGCACGCCTTGCGGAGCCGAGCGAAGCGCATAGGGCTCGGCGCGATCTTTGATGACGTTGTGCTTCACTGCCCGCATTGCCGGGTCTTCCCACGTCTCGGCCAGGCGATCATTGACGAAGGTCTTTAGGGAAGCGGGATCGCCCTGCGCCTCCAGCCATTCCTTCACCAGGTCCAACCAGCGCGGCCCCAGGCCGAACTGGTAGTAGAGGCAGTTGATGGTGTAGCCGCGAATGGGCGAGTCAGGGTTGGCCGCGACCCAGCGCCCGTTGGCGATCATCTCGGTCTTGAAGTGTTCCTCGATGGCGACACCGCACTCGCAACAGGCGTACCACGCGTGGCTCTTATCGGGCGACCACACCAGGCCACTCCACTGCAGCGCCTGGTAATGGCCGCAGTAGGGGCACGGCACGTGATAGCGGCGCTGGTCACTCTTGTCGTACAGCTTCGCGATCCGGCTGAGTCCGGCGATGCCAGGCGTGCTGATGTACTGGCGCTTGTAGGTAGTCGGGAAGGACGACGTGCGGCCGTCCAGCATCTTCACCGGATCGTCGCCCGTGGAAAGCTGCTGCGGCGCCTCATCGATCTCATCCACCTGGAGGTACTTCACCGTCGAAGACTTCAGGCGCTGCGGACTGCCCATGTGCTCCACGAACAGCTGGCCGCCGGCGAAGTCCTTGAACGTGCGCTGGTTCGCGCTGTCGCGGCTGGCGGTGCTGGTCAGCGCTTTCTTGACCGCTGCGCACACCTCGATCATCGGGTTGAGCTTCTGGGCGATCCACTTGTTCATGGACACCTCACCCGGCAGCGCGTACATCATCGGGCCCGGCGCATAGTCCATCCAGTAGGCCATGGCATTGGTGGCCAGCTGGCTCTTGCCGAACTGGATCGGGAACATGCAGACCTGGTCATGCACTGGACTACGGGCGGACATGTTGTCCATCGGCTCACGCAGCGGCGGGTTTCGGTCCGTCACCCAGCGCCCGGGCTTGCTGCCGCTCTTGGTGGAAAGGCGCATGTGCTCATCGCACCACTGCGACACGCTCATGGGCCGCCGCGGCTGCAGAGAGCGCGCCAGCACCGACGCCAGGCAGCTTTGTGCCTCCATCATTCCACAGCCTCCGCTGCCTTGGCCGCCAGCGTGCGGAAGCCCTGGCTCAGTTCTTCCAAGGCGTGGCTCACCTCATCCCAGACCAGCCGCCGGCACCCGGCCTCATCCAACGTTGCCGCGAGCTGTGGCGCCAGTGTGTCGGCCAAGCGCTCCATTGCACCTCGGAACGTCGTTGCATGCTCAGCGAGGAACGCCTCCACGTCTGCGCGCGGCAGCAGCAGCCCCAGCTCCTTCTGCAGCGCGATGTGGGCCATGTGCGCGTCGGTCTCGGCCTTGTCAGCGAGCGCCTTGGCCTTGCGCGCAGAGTCCGGGGTCTGAGGGCGGCCGGCGCGTGAGGGCCTGGCTTCGTCGTCGTCTCCGTCATCTTCATCATCATCGGTGTCGGCGTCGACGGCATTGGCACCCTCCCCGCTCCCCACCAGCGCGCTACCGCGCTCATCTGCGTGGCGCTGGGCGACACCGGCATAGACCGGGTCTGCGGTGCGAGCGTAAAGCTCCAGGGAGGCGGCCTTCAGGAATCCCTTGCCGCCCTCACCCACCACCACCCTGCCCTTCTTCCTCAGCTCGACCACATAGGACGGCTTGCAGCCGATCAGCGAGGCCAGCTCCTTGCCAGTGATCGTCACGTCTTCCTCAGCCATTGCTACCCCCTTCTCCATTTCCTTCGAAGATTGTTAAAGCGGAAAAACGCGCGCGCGCGAACATGTGCGGGCTGTGCGGCGGTGTGTGCGGGATGCAATAGCCGCTGAATCCACGCGGCACAAGGCGTGTGCGGCGTGTGCGGGATGTGCGGTCACCTATATACGCACGCGAGCCGCATCGGGGCGTTGCAGAGCGATGCCCATTCGCGCACGCGCCCGCCCATGTAGGCCGATGCCCGCACATCCCGCACACGCGTACTGCCGCAAGCGATTCACGGCAGTTCATTGCCCGCACATCTGCCCGCACATCCCGCACGCACCGCACATTGATGGGCATAGTCTTCACGCACGCGCCTTGTAGTCGGAGTACATGCGGCGGAATGACACGACCTGGTCCCCCAGCCACGCGGCCTCTGTCTTTCCGTCAGGCACCGTGCAATCGCCCAGCATCAGGAACCCATGAGGCCCGTTGACGGTCTGCTCGATCTGGTAGCGCTTCCGCGCTCGGTCGGGATGAAGGATCTGGCGCTTGCGCACCAGCGCGTTGATGAACTTTGGTGACGGCGCCGGGCGTGGCATGCCTTCGCGTGCGCACCAGGCCTTGTAGACCTCGTACCACTCCTTCGACAGCGCCGGCATGGGTTTCAGACCCGGAATGTCATCGCCGTAGAGCTCGTCCAGGAATCGCTGCGGGCTGTCCTGGCTCAGGCCGATCAGTTCTTCCTTGGCCTGCGTCATCGGCGGATTGGTGCCGTTGGTAAAGCCGGTCAGGTCAACCTGCAGCAGGTAGTGGTGCAGCGCCGCCGTCGCACCGTTGCGGATATCGGACAGCACCTCGGAGTAGAACTCCTGGCTCAGCTTATCTGGCGTCCAGATCACCGCATGGCGGCGGTCATCCTCCTCCAGCACGACCGGCATTGCCTCGTTTGAGAGGAAGACCAGGTTGGCGTGGTTGTCTTCCTCGTAGGCCTGGATGTTCTTCGGGTTGATGCGGATGCGATCGCCGGTGATCAGCGCCTTGAGCTTGTTCTTGAGGTGGTAGACCTCGGTGCGTGCAACCACTTCGTCGGCCAGCAGGAACAGCTTGCGGCTTGCCCAGTCGTTGAACTTGTCTTCTAGGGCGGCCTGGTCAAGCACGCGGCCGTACTCACCGTAAAGCTTCATGTACTCATCGAAGAACATGTTCTTGCCGGTGCCCTGCGGACCATGGATCACGATGGTCGATTTCATCTTGGCACCCGGATGCTGCAACGGGTACGCAAGCCACTTGACCACCCAGTCGTACAGCGCCTTCTGGTTGGCCTCGTTCCCGCACATGTGCCAGAGCAGGCGCAGCAGCCGGTCGCAGTTGCCCTCCTGCGGCACCGTCGGCCAGCCTGCGAAGAGATTGCAGGTCACGCCCGGCTTCTCGCCCGAGGGATCGAAGTCGACCTCGCGGACACGCACGATCGACCGATCCGAATGCTCCATCCACGCGCGGTGCAGTTCCTTACGCACGCAAGCATCGCGCATGTCGCCCAGGGCCACCAGCATGTGCTCTTTGTGGTCGAACACCGTGCCGCCCTGCCCGTAAACCAACGCAAAGCGATCGAGCAGCTCGGTCAGCGAATGGATGGGGGCCAAGCGATCATTTGTTGGCGCGCATCCAGAACTGACCCACTTTCGGCGGTGATGCGCGGGTAAAACTGACCCACCTGAAGCCCACATCCTGAGCATCTTTTGCTCGGGGGATTTCAGGAGTGATCACCATGGTCATGTT